>CABZHT010000005.1 GCA_902525615.1 uncultured Fidelibacterota bacterium | reverse complement strand
GATCTTGAGCAAACTCTAGATCATTCTGGTTAAATGTTTCTGCTTGTAGTCCAGAATAAACACCTCCATCAAAAGCTAAAATAGCTTGCTTTGCATTATCTTGATTAAATGGCAAAGACCAATTGTTAAAACGTTCTTTATTTAAATCTGCCAATGAATCGCTAATTTTCATTAAATCTTTTAAATCTTGTGATGTTAAATTTTTGGCTTTGTTAACAAGCTCTTTTGCGCTTTCAATGAAATCACATTGTGTAAATGCTGAAACAGCATCTTGATGTTTGAAATTTAACTTTTTTGATGGTGATAATAATGTAATCATTCTAACTCCCTTAAATTGTCTATAACCACTTGATGCACTGAAATTGATTTCTGCTCCACAAAATTAAACATTACAAACGTATGAATCGTTTGAAAAGATGGATCATTTTCTCCTTTAACAAAAATACCTTGGTGCACATCATAGCTTTTGCTTCCTACCCTAGTAATACGACATCCAATATCTAACTTGACTGGATGATGAACTTGCTTGATGTAGGTAACATCCATAGAAGCTAATAACCCTGCTGCGGTGCTTTTTAATCCCAGATCATAAGTTAGTTCCCCGTAAATATGATCAATAAAATCTTTATGTTTTGTTTCAAGCAAACTGAGGTAAACCGTGTGATTAATGTGTCCTAAGGTATCTACATCCCTCCACCTGGTTTCAGCTGCTGTAAAAAAGTCATAATCATTTCTAGTTAAAATCTTTTTTTTCATATTAGCTTTTTTTTGTAATCCTCACATAAATCCCAAACTTTTTTCCAGTCTTCTTGATTGTAGGAAGCTCTGGAAGATTTAATTTCTCTACATTTAAAAAAATATTTACCTGACACACCCTTAATCTCATCAGAAGTTGACAAATAAATACTGGAGTCTGCGCCATTATCAACAGTTCTAGCAAACATTTTCGCTCCAAATTTTACAATATATTTTATCAAATTTCCTTCATTACCTGCAATATTAGTATCTACAAAACCGGGATGTAATACATTAACTGACACTTTATCCTGCATAGACGCTAACTGATAGGTAAACATAATATTCATCAGCTTTGAAACACAATACGAAGTCCAGGCAGAAAAGCTTTTTTCAGAATTGACATTCTCATAATCAACTTCTGCGCCAATGTGCGCATTGGAAGCAACATTCACTATTCTTGCATCATTTGATTCTGAAAGAATATCCAATAACTCTGTAGAAAGAACAAAATAATTCATTTGATTGGTTGCGAATGTTTTTTCAAGCCCTTCAGATGTGATTTGCTTTGCTTTATTTGCACCACCAGCATTATTTAACAGCACATCAATTTTGCTGTGCTTTTGTTTAATTATGTCTGCTAAATCTTTCACATTAGCAACTAAGCTAAGATCGCATTCAAAAAAGTCTAAATTTTCATTGCCGGAATGTGCAATGATTGTTTCAAGAGCTTTTTTACCTTTGTTGGGATTTCTTCCAACTAAACTAACATGATAGCCTTTTTTAGCAATAGATTTAGCAGCTGCTAAGCCAATTCCATCAGTTGCTCCTGTAATGATAATATTTTTGTGCTGCATATATCTGATATTTGAAGAATTAAATATTACTCATAAATTGTTATCGATGTTACAAAATTTTGAATCATTAGTTCTAATTTGGCTCGGTATAGGCTTTATCACCTTTATTACCCTGCTAAAAATTCCAGCACCCTATGGAAAATTTTCAAAAACCAATTGGGGTCCAATGATTCCAAGTAAACTTGGATGGATAGTCATGGAGATCATTTCTCCTCTTGCCTTACTGTATTTCTTTTTAAATGGAAATATAGAAAAATCACCAACGAATATTACTTTTATATCATTGTGGACACTTCACTACTTTAATAGAAGTGTTATTTATCCTTTAAGACAGAATAATCCTGCTCCAATGCCACTTCTTATTGCAGTGCTTGCATTCTTTTTTAATGTGATGAATGGATATATTAATGGGACTTATTTTGGTAGTATTCAGGAATATTCTGCTGAATACATGTCAAATTGGAATTTCATAGTAGGTGTGTGCTTATTTATCACTGGCGCATATATCAATATAAAATCTGACAATATTTTACTGTCATTACGATCTAAATCGGGAGAATACAAAATTCCTGAAGGCTTTATGTTTCGATATGTTTCATTTCCAAACTATCTAGGAGAAATTCTTGAATGGATGGCTTTTGCTATAATGACCTGGTCTCTTGCTGGACTGTCATTTATGATTTGGACTATGGCTAATCTTGTTCCAAGAGCTATTAAGGGACATCAATGGTATCATAGCAAGTTTGAGTCTTATCCAAAAAATAGAAAAGCAATCTTTCCATTTATTATTTAAAATTCTTTTTTCTTCTGTCTTTTTTTAAAAAAATATTCTTGAAGTAGAGCAAGGGATTCCCCAGCAAGCAAATTTCCTCGAACTACAGCAGGTGTATTTAAACTTACATTACCACAAATTTCAAACTTTGAACCACAAGCTCCATAATCTTCATCATAACAACCAAAATATAAAAACTCAATTCGACTATTGACTATCGCTCCAGCGCACATTGGGCAAGGTTCTTTAGTAACATACATGGTGCAATCATTTAATCTCCAGTCTCCTATGGTGTTTGAAGCTGAGGTAATCGCCAGCATTTCAGCATGAGCTGTTGCATCATTTAGTGAATTACATTGATTATATCCCTGGCCAATAATTTTTCCTTTATGCACCACAATGGCGCCAACTGGAACTTCATCCTCAAGCATAGCTTTTGTTGCTAACCTCAAGCATTTTTTCATCCAATCTTCATGGGAGGTTTGAGTTAGATTGTTGTCAGACATTAGTACGCCCGGAAGGACTTGAACCCACAACCTTCTGGTCCGTAGCCAGACGCTCTATCCAATTGAGCTACGGGCGCATAAGTAAATCAGTTAAGAAGTTATCAATCAAATATCAGAGCTTCAACCTGATAAATTTTTAGTCTAATATAGACAAAAGCTTGCGAACACGTTTTAAACAAATATCTTTCCCTAGCAATAGTATTAGATCAAAAATACCAGGACCAAAAGTAATACCTGTAAGTGCAACCCTTATAGGCTTCATTACTTTTCCAATCTTCACATCATGCTGTGCAATTAAATTGTCAAAAATAAGTTCTATTTCAGATCTATTCCATGTATCGCAATTTTCTAAAGCGCTTTTAAAGTCATTTAGAATAGCAATTACTTCTTCATTAAAGGTTTCGGATATTAAATCTTGATCATAATCAAGTGATTCTTGAAAAAATAGTCCTGACATCTCAGCAATTTCTGTAATTGTTTTTGATCTATCTTTAATAAGCTTTACAATTTCTTTTAAATAATTCCAATCAAGACCATCTCCCCAATCAGGATTTAGTTTATAAATTTCATTCATAGCATCTCTAACACTCATCTCTGTTAAATGCTGTTGCGAGATCCACAATAATTTCTTTTCATCAAATACGGCTGATTTTTTTTGTACTTGATCAAATTGAAAACTTTCTATCAACTCTTCTTGATTAAAAATTTCTTTATCAGAATCAGGATTCCATCCTAATAACGACAAATAATTCAATATTACCGAAGCAGTAAATCCTTTATCCTTATACTCTTGTACATTGGTTGCAGCATGCCTTTTACTCAATCTTTTTTTATCAGAACCTAAAATCATTGGTAAATGAGCAAAAATAGGTTCATTTAGACCCAAGGCTCTATATACAAGGATTTGTTTTGGAGTGTTTGCTAAATGATCATCTCCTCTAACAACATGAGAAATGTTCATATCTGAATCATCTATAGCTACCACAAAATTATAGGTTGGTGAACCATCTGATCTGGCGATGATAAAATCATCTAAATCCTTGTTTTGAACCTTGATGGTACCATAAACTAAATCAGTAAATTGTGTTTCGCCTTCAGGAACTTTTAATCTGATAGTAAATGATTTACCTTGATTGAGCAATTTCTGAACTTCATCTTCTGATAAATCTCTATATTTTTGTGGTACACGAAACACTTCTTTTTTTTGTTCAGATGCTAATCGCAAGTTATCAAGTTCTTCTTTTTGAAGAAAACAACGATAAGCTGTACCGTTATCAAGCATTTTTGCTACCATTTCTTCATGTCTTGACTTGTTGTTTGACTGAAAAACAATGTCTTCATCCCAATTAAGTCCTAGCCAAGATAAAGCATCGGTAATTTGATCGACGTATTCAGTTTTGGATCGCTCTAAATCAGTATCCTCAATTCGTAGCAAAAACTGACCCTTATTCTGTTTTGCAAAAAGCCAATTAAATAAAGCTGTTCTTGCACCACCAATATGCAAATAGCCGGTTGGACTTGGTGCGAATCTTACACGAGGATTC
>CABZHT010000004.1 GCA_902525615.1 uncultured Fidelibacterota bacterium | reverse complement strand
TAGCTGTATTATTCATATAATAGTCAATTCCCTCTTCTCTAGTCCACTTATAATGATGAACACCGGTATCAACAACTAGTCTACACGCCCTCCAAAGCTCTCCTGAAAGTCTTCCAAAATCAGAATAAGGATCTTTATACAATCCTATTTCTTTAGGAAGAGTTTCTGAATATAACGCCCAACCTTCAGCAAATACGCTATATCCACCATATTTTCTAAAACTTGGCATATCTTCTACTTCTAGCTGTATAGAAATTTGCATATGATGACCTGGAATTGCTTCATGATAGGCTAAATTTTCAAGCTTGTATATCGGCATATCTCTCATTCTATACAAATTTGCATAGTACGTTCCAGGTCTGCTTCCATCTGCTTGACCGCGCTGATAGAATGCAATACCCGCTGAAGCTTCTCTATAAGCCTCTACAGGCTTTATTTGAAGCGGAATAGATGGTAATCCATAAAATAGTTCTTCTATACGATTAGACAGCGTATCTACTACCACCTGAACCTGGTCTAAGTACATTTGTCTCCCTTCAGGTCCTTCGGGGTAATAAAACTGATCATCTTCTCTCATAAAATCAAAGAATTCTTTTAAGGTACCATCAAAGTTAACCTTTTCCATGATTTCATAGATTTCTCCATGAATTCTTTCTACCTCGCTTAAACCAATCTCATGAATTTCCTCAGCAGTTAATCCTAAGGTTGTATATCCATCGAGTGTATGTTGATAATATTCAGCTCCGTCTTCAAACTTCCACACTCCATGATTATTATCTGCTAGTTTTTGCTGTTCTTCAAGAAATGTAATTAGCTTTCTATATGAATAATTCACAATAGTAACCAATACAGCTTCCATCTCGCTTTGATATCTTAACTTTAAAGCATCAGACATCTCTAAAGCATTCAATTTTTTCATGAAATCTGCATAAATAACATTTTGTTTTTTGGTTTCTTCAAAAGGATATCCAGAAATAATATTCTCAGACGTTTTAATTGCTTGTGGAAATACAAATGCAGGAGCAATTTTTTTAACATCCTGTCTTAATCTTAACTGTTCTATCAAATCATTCATTAATGGTTCAACATTTCTTAAACGACCAATATAGTCCTTCGCATCCTGTTCTTCGTCTATTTTATGATAATTAATCAGAAAGGATGGGATGCTAGAGTGTTTTCCTCCTCTATGAGTAATCATATATCCATGAAAGATAAACTTATCATTATCTATAGCTCTTTGAAGTCTTTTTTCCATTAAGCGATAACTGATTTTTGTTTTTTCATCCAACTTATCAAAATCAATATTCTCTCTTAGATATGCTAAGTCATCAATTGATTGCTTAGCTTTCTTTCTTGAGCTTTGCCATGTGATATCATCCCATTTATCATAATTTGACTTATAACCTAAGGATGCTTGGAATTCAGGACTATCAAGTACTGAATCTTGAAATACTGACTCAAAAAATTGTTGTGCCTTTTTAACCTCAGCTTTATCAATGTTTGATGTACATGAAAATAAAGTAAAAATTGATAAGAATATTAATAAGTATTTTTTCATTAGTAACAATTTCCTTGATAAAATTAATTTAACAATAATTCGGCTGACAACACGGTGTTTTCTACCAACATAGCTATCGTCATAGGTCCTACACCTTTTGGAACTGGTGTTAATGAACTTGCTATTCCAGTTACACTATCTTGATTAACATCACCAACAATTTTTGAATTTCCTTCTACCTCAATTCTATTTATCCCAACATCAACTAAACATGCTCCTTCTTTGATGTAAGAACTGTCTACAAACTCTGGCGATCCTAAAGCAGCAACTAACACATCTGCCTGTTTTGAGAAATACTTTAAATCTTTTGTCCCGCTATGACAAAGTGTTACAGTAGCGTTACCTAAATCTTTTAAACTAGCTAAAATAGAAATGGGTCTACCAACGATATTACTTCTACCGATAACGACTACATGCTTGCCATTTAAATCGATATTAAAATGCTTTAAAATAAACATAATACCCTTGGGAGTACATGGCACAAACCTAGGCTTACCTATGGATAATAAACCAGCGTTTTCAGGATGAAATCCATCTACATCTTTTGTAGGAATGATTGCATTAAGGACTTTTTCACTATCTATATGTTTTGGGAGCGGCAATTGCACTAAAATACCATGAAATTCAGAATCAGTATTTAACTTACTTATTAAAGACAATAATTCGTCTTCAGATACTGTTTCCTCTAATCGAAACACATCAGTTTTAAGTCCTAAAGATTCAAATTTTTTAGTTTTATTCTTTACATATATCTCAGATGCAGGATTATTACCAACTAAGACTGCGGCTAGCCCAGGAATAATGCCATGGTCTTTTAAGTGACTTATTCTGCTTTCAAGACTAGAATAAAGAGCTTTACTGGCTTCTAAGCCAGATAATATTGACGTTTCCATTACGATATCCCCTAATCTGTAATTTCTTCGATTCTTTCAATTAACGATTTTACTTTGGACTCAACCTCACCTTTAAAGGAGTATTCTCCTCTACGAGCGCCAAATAGTTCATCAGAAATATTCATAGCTGCTAAAATAGCTATTTTTGATGCATTCATAGAAGATGGAACTGATCGTTGAACTTCATGCATTTTTCTATCTACATAAGCTGCAACTTCCTTAATATAATCCTCGTTTGAAGAAGCTCTAATTGGATACTCCTGTCCAAATATTCTAACGTTTACTAGTTTTTTATTTGATTCCATATCAACCTCTAATTATCTCTTAATTTAGCATTAAATTTCTTAGAAACAATATTTATAATTTCAGTAATAATTGCATTTACATCATTATCTTCAAGTGTTTTTTTAGGTGATTGAAAATTCAGTGAAAATAAAACATCTTTGGATGATGTGTCTTTTTTTGATTGAAAAATATCAACAGGAATTACATTTTGTAATATAGACTGATTAACTGATTTCATTGTTTTAACAACATCGCCAACTTGAATACTGCTGTCCATTTTAAAATTTAAATCTCTTTGCACAATTGGGAAGGTTACAATATCCTCTACCTTCGTGCTGTAACTACCATAATTAGTAAAAATCTCTGGATCTATATCAAATACTACAACTTCATGCTTATGAGCTATATCTAATTGTTTTAGTAATGAATCTTTAATGATACCTAAACCACCAATAACTTGTTTTTTACCGTCAATAATTGAGTAATATGGGTCACAATAATGATGTTTCTGTTCGGAATACTTAACTTTTATACCAAGTCTTTTATCTTCAAAAATATTGGAAGCCACCCCTTTTAAGAACGCAAAAGAAGCAGGTATAGAATCAAAATGTACATTTTTTGAAAATACATCACCATGAACTAAGCACGATAAACTACTTTTCTGAGTTATATCCTCTAATTTATCTGTCTTACCTTCAAAAATTGTTCCATATTCATAAATCAACGTATTTGCTGATCCATTACGAAAATTAAAATCTAAATTTTTCAACAATCCTGAATGAAGAGTTATTCGCAAAGTATTCATTCTTTCAGATGAGGGATTCATAACACTAACAACATCTTTTCCAAACAACTTCACTTCTTCAATATCTTCGAGTGAATTATTATAAGATTGACGAAATCCTAAGGAGGATAAATGATGTTTCAAGGAAGATATAGTAGATTCTTCATCGTTTGCATATTGCATAATAGAAGAATAATTAAAAGAAGACTTAATATTGTCATAACCATAACATCTAAACACCTCTTCAATAAGGTCTGTTTCTACCTTTAGATCAGTTCTAAATGTAGGAATAGAACAATTCCAGCCAGTTTTTGTTTTTTTAGTATCTATGTGAAGTCCTTTAAGTATAGATTCTACCTCTTTTGAAGGAATTTCTTGTCCAGCATATTTGAGGAGTTTTTCAGATGATAAATCAACAGAAGTGCTATCTAAGCACATTGAACATTCATCAGTGATAACAGACTCTAAAGTACCACCAGCAACTTCTTGCATTAACTGGACAATCATATTAAATGCCTCTAAAGCAGCATTTGGGTCTGTACCTCTCTCAAATCTTCTAGATGCCTCTGATAATAAATTTAATTTTTTAGACCCTTTTCTGATAACAACTGGGTCAAAATAAGCGCTCTCAATCAATACTTCTGTGGTTGAATCGGTAACAGAGCTATCCATCCCACCTATAATACCAGCTAAAGCAACGGTATTTTTTGTATCCGTAATCACCATATGATTAGCACTTAATTCATATGTTTCTTCATCCAAAGCATCGAATTTTTCACCCTTTTTTGCCCAAGACACCTTAATTGCAGGTTTAGCTAATTTTTTTAGATCAAAGACATGAGTTGGATGACCGATTTCCAAAAGCATAAAATTAGATATATCGACAAGATTATTGATGCTCTTCTGGCCAACTGATTTCAAATATTCGGCAAGCCATTTTGGAGAAGGTCCTACCTTTAATCCCTTCATTGTACCCGCAATATAGCGTGTACAGCCGCCTTTTTTATCTAATTCGACTGATACAATGTCTTTTGACTTAGGATTTAATTTTACGCTATTTATTGGAGTTTTTAGTTTGGATCCAACAATTGTCGCTACTTCTCGTGCTATACCTCGATGACTTAATGCGAAAGCTTTATCAGGAGTCACTTCAATATCAATAGCATTAAATAATGGGCCTAGCACTTTTTTAATAGGTGTTCCTGCCTTATAAGACTCATCTAACACCATAATACCATCATGTTCTTCTGAAATTCCAAGCTCTCTTTCAGAACAAATCATTCCAAAACTTTCAACACCTCTAATTTTAGCTTTACCTATTTTGAAATCGCCTGGAAGAATAGCTCCAACTTTTGCAAAAACTATTTTTTGACCAGCATCGACATTTGGAGCTCCACAAACAACAGTAAATGTTTCTGATCCATCTGAAACAGAACATAGTTTAAGCTTGTATGCATCAGGGTGCTTTTCTGCTGTTAAAACATCTCCAACAACTAAATTATCTAAAGAATCAAAATCAGATACAACTTCAGACTCAAATCCTCTCATGGTAAGTTTTTCAGCTAACTCAGTAGTAGTTAAATCAAAGTCAACGAATCTTCTTAGCCAGTGTAACGAAACTTTCATTAAAACTGCTCCAAGAAACGTATATCGTTTTGATAAAAAAGTCTAATATCTTTTATGCCATATTTTATCATGGCTATTCTTTCAATTCCCATGCCAAAAGCAAATCCTTGATATTTTTCATTGTCATAGCCAACATTAGTTAAAACATTCGGATTGACCATACCGCAACCCAAAATTTCCATCCATTGATTTAACTTACTATTCCAGATATCTACTTCTGCACTGGGTTCAGTAAATGGAAAATAACTTGGTCTAAAACGCATTTTTGTATCTTTTCCAAACATTTCCTGAACAAAATACTCTAAGGTTCCTTTCATCTCAGCAAATGAGGAAGTTTCATTAATGACTAGTCCCTCTACTTGATTAAATAAACAAAAACTTTTATAACTCACTGCCTCATTTCTAAACACTCTACCACAACATATGTGTCTTAAAGGTGGATCTTGATTTTCCATTAAATGAATTTGAACATTGGATGTATGTGTTCTGAGTACAGCATTCGGGTTAATAAAAAATGTATCCTGCATATCTCTTGCTGGATGATGTTTTGGTACGTTTAATGCTTCAAAATTATGATAATCATCATCAATTTCAGGACCGTAAGCAACGGAAAATCCAATAGACTGAAAGATAGATTTTATTTCTGAAGTAATCTGTTCTAATGGATGGATATTTCCATCAGGTAAATTATATCCTGGCAATGAAAAATCTATATCGCTTGAAGCAGAATTTTCACTTTTGTTGCCTAAGACATTTTGATACTGTTCAGTTAATTGATTTTTTAGGATATTTAATTCTTTTCCAAAGCGAGGTTTTTCAGAAACAGGTAGTTTATTAAACTCTTCAAACAATGATGCAAGCTGCCCATTTCTACCTAAGTATTTGATTCGGAAATTTTCTAGATCTTTGGAAGTCTTTGACTTGGATAACTCTTTAGAAAATGATGTCTTTAATCCTTTAATGGTTTTATCTAATGACATCGTATTTTTCTATTTTTTCTTTAAGTATTTTACGAGATCTTCAAAGACAGTTGGGTTATTAACAGCTAAATCTGCTAATACTTTTCTATCTAAATCGACCCCTTTCTCCTTCAATAAATGTACAAAATTTGAATAGGATAAACCATTTAATCTTGATGCAGCGTTAATTCTTACAATCCAAAGTCTTCTGAACTGACGTTTCTTCTGTCTTCTATCTCTATAAGCATATAGACCAGCTTTAGTTACTGCATCTTTAGCTGCTTTAAAATTTCTACTTCTAGCACCAAAATAGCCTTTTGCAAGCTTTACAATTTTACGATGTCTTCTATGTCTTGGAACTGAACTATTTGATCTTGGCATCTTAACTTCCTGCTTTCGCCATCATTTTTTTCATACGTTTTTCAAAAGATGGGGCTACTACTGTAGCTTTTTTTGCAGAACGCTTCACATCTTTATCTCTACGAATAAGCATGTGACTGTGTCCAGCTTTATTACGTTTCAGCTTACCTGAACCAGTAACTTTAAATCTTTTTGATACGCTTTTTCTTGTTTTTTGTTTTGGCATATTTATTTCCTATTTCGGGGCTAATATTATAGATTTTTTTCTTCCAGTCAAAGGAGAATCTTTTTCTAGCTCTGCATGCTCACTTAACGTCGATAAAACACGTTGCATTAGCTCTTGCCCTAAATCTTGTCGAGACATTTCTCTACCTCTATACATTAAAGTTAATTTTAACTTATAACCTTCAGATAAAAACTTTTTACCCATCTTAAGTTTATTTTCTAAATCATGATCACCAATATTCGGTCTCATTCTTAATTCTTTCACTTTAATAGTTTGTTGTTTTTTCTTGCTCTGTTGTGCTTTCTTTTTTTCTTCATATTTAAACTTACCAAAGTCCATAATTTTACAAACTGGAGGTTTTGCATTTGGTGAAATTTCAACTAAATCTAAATCTGCTTCTTGAGCTTTAATTAAGGCTTCTTTTACACTTACAACTCCAATTTGTTCTTTATTTTGACTGATGAGCCTTACTTCATCAGCATAAATTCTTTCGTTTACCCTTATTCTTTGTTTTTTAATTCGAAACTCTCCTTTCGTTAATTTCAGTTAATACTTCATTGGAAAAATCATCTAAAGATAATTCATTTTGTTTTTTAATAAACCTTCTTCTGACAGTTACGGTTTTATTTTCAACTTCTTTTTCACCAACAATAATCATGATGTTAATTTTTTGCATTTCTGCATCTCTAATTTTTGAACCTATTTTTTCTGATCGATTATCCAAAAAAGCTCTGATACCTTTAGATTTGAGGTCTTTGGTGACTTCTTCTGCATAATCATTATATTTATCAGAAACAGGCAATACAATTACTTGTTTTGGCGCTAACCAAAGCGGGAAATTGCCTCCAAAATGTTCGATTAGAAACCCAATAAAACGTTCATGTGTTCCCAGAGGTGCTCTATGAATACAAAGAGGTGTTTTTGAGGTACCATCGTTATCATTATATGTTAAGTCAAATCTTTCAGGAACAGCAAAATCTACCTGATTAGTGGCTAAGGTAAACTCTCTTCCAATTGAACTCCAGACCTGAACATCAATTTTAGGACCATAAAAAGCAGCATCTCCAACAGATTCAACAAATTTCAGATTAGCACTTTTAAGTGCATTTCGAACATCGTCTTCTGTTTTTTTCCATAATTCAGCATTATCAATAAATTTTTCACCTAGCCCTTTTGGATCGTGAAGACTTAATCTCATTTCATATTTTTCAATACCAAAGATTTTGAAATAATCCATATAAAGATTACAAACCCCAATAAACTCATCTTTAAATTGTTCTTCCGTACAGTAAATATGTGCATCATTCATCTGCATACTTCTTACACGCATTAATCCAAATAATTCTCCCGATTTTTCATATCTATAACATGTTCCATATTCAGACAATCTATATGGCAAATCTCTATAACTTTTAGGAGTGTTTGCAAAAATTTTGTGATGATGAGGACAGTTCATTGGTTTCATATAATAGTCAATACCATCAACATCCATTGCCGGATACATGCTAGAGATGTAATGCTTTAAATGACCGGACTTTTCATAAAGCTCTCCTTTGGTTAAATGTGGAGTTTTAACTCGTAAATATCCGCTTGCTGTCTCTTTTTCTTTAGCTAAAGCTTCCAATTGGTCAATCATCACAGCTCCATTAGGAGTCCACAACGGTAGACCAGGACCTACTTCATCATCAAAAAAATATAAATCTAATTCTTTTCCTATTTTTCTATGATCACGTTTTTTTTGCTCTTCTAACATTAAAAGATATTTCTTTAAATCTTTACTATTTTGAAAAGATGTTCCATAAACTCTTTGAAGAGTTTGATTTTTTTCATTTCCTCTCCAATAAGCTGCTGATGAAGATAATAGTTTAAAATGCTTAATGTGACCAGTTGACTGTACATGGGGACCTCTACATAAATCTGTAAACTCGCCTTGAGAATAAACTTTTAAAGTTTCGTCTTTATCTAAGTCGTTAATGATTTCAACTTTATAATCTTCTCCAATTTTATCAAAGAAACTTATAGCTTCATCTCTAGATTTTACTTCATGAATAATTTCAAGATTTTCATTTGAGATTTTAACCATTTCCTCTTCTATTTTTGTTAAATCATCTTCTAAAAAAGGAGTTTCAACATCAAAATCATAATAAAATCTATTATCTAAATATGGGCCAATAGTTACTTTAGTTTTAGGAAATAATCTTTTTACTGCCTGAGCCATTAAATGAGCAGTACTATGCAAAAGAACGCTATGACCATCTTTGCTTTTTGCGTCTAAAAATTGAAGGTCACAATCTTTGGTTAATGTAATAGATAGATCGCAAAGAACGCCATCAACTTTACATACAATAACATTTTTTGGAATACCTTTTATCTCATTTAAAATTTGTCTAGGAGTTACTCCGTGATTAAGATTTTGCATTCCAAAACCTTTCAAGTTAACAGAAATACTTTTCACTGCGTATAATTATCTATTAAATATATTGACATCGTAAATAAACTTAACATTCCAAAAACACCCATCCTATGTTTTCTTACTAAATCTTGATTTGGTTGAGTATTTGCACTCTTTTTGATTTTAGTTTCTTGCTTATTGTCAAAATAATTAGCGTAAAACCTATCAAACCAATGGAGCCCATCTTTACAACCATAATCATCTTTATCGCAAAAAATTAAGAAAATAGTTTCGTTGATTCCGTTAATAGGTTCTACAGACTTCGTTCCCATTTTCATTATTTCGAATTGATTTTGAAGAATCTCAAACTCATCAATATCTCTTTTGTCAAAATCAAAATTTAAAAGTTCATTTTTTAAAAATTCATATTCCGACTGTGGAAATAAGCTGATTATATAAGATTTATTTGCTATTGGAAGAGATATTTTTGCAGGAAAAGATCTCGAAGTTGGAATAAATGTTGAATTCCAAATATAAATTGGACTAATTACAGCATTAGAATGAATGCTAACTATAGATTCATGCATATTGTTAGAACCTTCAACAGCAAAATAATTTTCGCTCACGCTATTGTCTTGTTGTAAATCTCCAATACTTTGGCTATTTAATGAACCTAGCATCAATGGAATTATATATAGAATTTTAATAAAATTCATATCTAATAATTTAACATATATGCTCTCAAAAAGATATGTTTTTATCATCTGAAAGAAATGACTTCTTGCTCATATGCAAAACAACTAATCCAACGATCAAAATATTCTTCAGCTCTTGCTCTTCCATATTGTGATACCAATACCTCAAAAATGTCATAATTTTTCTCTTCTAAATAAGGATCAGCTATAAACATATAAGTCAAATTACCATCTTCGTTTTGGTCTTCTGGAACTAAAAATTTTAAACTACTATAAACTTCTATATCCTCTCTTTTAATTGCTGGCATAATAACTGTTTTAGTCAACATTTCAAACTGTCCAGCTCTTTGAGGAAGTATATAATTTATGGCTACCATTGTCTTGTCATTTTGTGAAAAAACTGAGTTTGAATCATTAGAAGTTTTACTTTCATTATCTACAACTGATTTATTTCCAATTGATACGGGCACAACGCAGCTATAAAAAGTAAAAGCAAAAATTATTATTAAATGTTTTTTCATGGTTTTATATCCTAGAATAAGTATTGAAATTTGATAAAAAATTGTCTGTTATTTTCGCTAATGCCTGAGAAAATATTATTGTCTACATCTAAAAGCTCATTAATACCAAAGTAGAATGCAGAAAAAGCACTAGGCTGGTACGTTAATAAAGGTTCAATAAACCAACTTTTTGAGAAATCGCTATATTGTACTTTAGATCTCAATGATAGCTTTGAATTAAATGCATGTTTTACTCTAAAGTTTAACAGATATCCGTCAAAAAAATCTTTTGCATCTTCATATCCAAGACCAAGTGAAAGCTGTGTATTATCTGAAAGTTGATATTCTGTATAAAAATCAGCTCCCAATGAATTTGTTGCAATAGGAGTATCAATATAGCGTATGATTTGATCACGGAATGATAGCGTAGTGTAGTACAACACTTTAGAGCTAGGTCTAATACTTGCCCTCAGAGAAAACTCATTCATTCCTTTGAAATCCAAGCTTTTGTATACTTTGTCAGAATATTCATATGACAGGTTCAGATTTAAGGTGTTTGCAAATTCATAATTTGCTTTAAGCTCATATTCGCTGTTTACAACTCTGCCGTCATAATTTTCTTTATGAACAACAACGCCAGTATAGGATGATTTTAATAAAGTATCACTATCGTGATATATCGATTTACTACGTTGAAATTTAAACCATTTTGTAGAATTGTTTCTTTCAAATCCGTTACTAGTTCTAAAACCTGGTGACCTTAATCTTGCAGTAAAAGATTTTCCATCTGTTCTGGTGCGATTTGTAGCATTAAAGCCAATAGCATACCCACTGATTGACTCACCATCAAATTCTGTTGTGTATTTTCCATTATCAAATGTTTGAATTTCATCTTCTTCAGGAGCGTATTCACTATTTTCTGACTCTTCATGACTAGAGGTTGCTATATGCGCTGATAAATGCCAATTTCCTCCTGGGTGAGAGTGTAAATCTAAACCAACATTACCGATATTCCCTGCCCCTTCGAAATTACGAATGGACGTAAAGGCACCTATGTGTGAACCATATTTTAACATTCTTTTTAATCTTAAAACATGCGTTTGACTTTCACCCAGGTTTACCAATGTGCTGGTCTCTTCAAATGGTAATAACAAAGAAGAATTTTCATCTTTAGCGGAGATTATTCCATATGATGTTTTTCCTATCTTTCCTGTAAATTTCCCAACAACTGACGGGTCATTTATTGTTCTTGAGTAAAATAAATTTATATAACCTCTTTGAGGATCAAACTTGAATAACTCAGCTCCCTCACTGAAAAAAGGTCTTCGTTCAGGAAAAAATAAGGCATTCACCTCATTAATATCGTTTTGAATATCATCAGATTCAATTTGGCTAAAATCTGGATTCAATGCTACTTCAAGCAAATCAACTGATGAAACATAGTATTTTGCAAATAAAGATGCTTCATCATTGGATGAAGTTGTATTATTGATTTTATCTTCCGAATAACCACCAACAATTGATGGAATAAATTCTGTTTCTCTAGAGGATTGCTGAGGAACGTCTAAATCTTTTAAAAAACCTAATTGACAGGTTTGACACTCAATTCCATCTATTTGATTTGCCCAATGCACAAAATGTCCTTGCATGTCAGGCGTTGTAAACAATCTTCCAAAACTTATTCTCCAAGTTTGAATATCAGCTAAAGAATATCTTAAACTTGAAAAAGGGATAGAAAACTCTGCTTGATATCTATCATCAAAAATTTGAACAGCAGTATCGTAAATGATATCAAGATTTGTATCAAACCCGTAACCTTCTCTACCATCAACTTGAATATTTCCAGCACTGACTCCTATTCCATATGTTAATGACTCATCATCAAATGTATCAATAGCAATGTAAACTCTATCATCATTGCCTTCAACCTCGTCACGATTAGTAATGGTATAGGTTAAATTTTCTCTATCAACATATGCAATAAATGCAACATATAAGTTTTTATCATCATAAGTAATTTTAGCTTCAGTTTTGTAAGGTGAAGGCAAACCCTGATAAATCCCACGATCTGTGAAATCAGTTGCAATTTGTGCATTAATCCAGTCAATTTCGGACAAGTCACCATCAATTATAATTTTGGAAGTGGATTTTAGCGGATTATAAACTGGCCGCTCTGTTAAATTTTTATAAGACTGACCTAGAGAAAATGTTGTTATTAAAAGTGTAAAAATTATCTTCTTCATATTGCCCTGTAATTATAAGTAAAAAAAAGTATAAAAAATATACTAATTATTTGACTGAAATTACTTGAAGAAGTTCCTAAAAAATATAATTAACACCAATATTTAAACTTCGTGGCATTGATGGTCTAACGCCGTAAGGACGCCTTGCAGCGATACTATTATCATTTAAAAAATTATTTATATTAAATGATAATGTAACACTATTGTCAAAGGCATATCTCATGCCCACATCAATAATGGTTAATTCATCAGTTGAATTAGATTTAAATAACCTTCCAGAACCAGCAACTGTTCTCATTTTTGGAGTTTTTTTCAAACTAATATTTGATGAGAATTTTTCAACATTTAATCCAAGATTGAACGTAATTAGATTATCTGGTATGTATGGTAATTCGTCTCCTTTTAACACTTTACCCCAAAAGCCATCAAATGACTCTTGAAATTCTGAGTTTGTGTTTGTCCAAGACATTTCGAATGGTATTTGCATTAAACCGGTATCAACAAGGATTCTTCTTAAATACAACTCTAAACCTGAAATATCAACAGCACCACCATTAAATAGTTCGTCCGTTCCTCCTCCAGAAGCAGCAGTATCTGCCCCAATGAGATTTTCATAACTATTTGTAAAAAAAGTAACCTCAAAACTATTTAAACCTTTATTAGATTTAAATCCGATTTCAGTATTAATACTAGTCTCGGGTTCAACAGCATTCTCTTCCAATCCAGATGTACCTGGTCCTGGAGGTGCAAACCCTTTGTGAACTCCTACAGAAACCGATTGATAATCATTTAAAGCATATTCAAATCCAATACCTGGAACAATCACATCCATAGTATGCTGTCTTTGGGATGGAGTTTCAGATCTATCAGGATCTGTCTTGCCCCAATCATCTCTTTTTAGTACAATTTCTTCGTATCTTGCTCCAGCAGTAACAGTTATATCTCCATATGTAAATCTATCCTCAGCAAAAAGAGCTATCGCTTCAGCAGAATCTATCCGATTTGAATCTGAGCCTTTTGTTGCTTGAGTTGTCATTACTAGTTTACCATTTTGCATACCATAACGATCTTCCCACTGGAATCTATCCATTTCATCGCTATGAATTCTTACTCCAGCCTGAATATCATGATTACCAGCATTAACATTAAATACTGCTTGAATCCCTGAAGAATAATATTCTCTATTATTAGCCTTAATTCTATAAGCATCATCAACACTATTTTCTGCATTCATCAGTAAATAAAATTCATTCCATTCGTCTGAAGTAGGCTTTGTAATTGAGCTCAAACTCATACCATTCACCTTATTCAGCTTGTACCAATTTCTTGCAAAATCATTACTATATCCTATTATAGCTAAACTCATATTATCATTGAGTTTTGCAGCATATGATAGCATAATTTGTGAATGATCCGCATCCATTTCATCAAGCGCAGTTGCTCTATATCTTCGCAATGGATTATCACTATAATCTGCGTCTGTTAACCCTAAATAAGTTTCATCTGACAACTCATCTGTCATGGAGTATTTAAATTCAAGAGCATGTGACTCACTGAAACTATATCTTAACTTTGTCATAAAGTCAGTTTTATCGTATCCAGTATCTCCCCCGCCATCAAGCTCTTTGAAACCATCCATTTTATCAGAGTATAATTCAATTAAATAAGCAAAATTACCCATTGAATCACCAGATCTGACTTGCATGAGCCTTTTACCGAAACTTCCAATATCTAATGATACTGAATTAAGTTTTGAAGTTGGAATTGAAGTTGAAATATAATTTAAAGAACCACCAGTAGTAAATGGACCATGTTTTATTTGAGTCGAACCTTTTCTTACCTCTATTGATTCCATTCTACCAGCAGTTGGTGAATAATAAGCTGCTGGTGAAGCATATGGAGCTGGAGCAATAAGAACACCATCTTCCATAACATTAAGTTTTTCCATTCTTAATGAACCTGTTCCTCTTACACCAATATTCGGTCTTAAGCCTAAGCCATCTTCTTCGGAAATATATACACCTGGAATTCTACTAACAATTCTATGGATATCTGTGTATCTAAATTGATCTAATTCAGATTTACTAACCACATCGCTTGGTTCAGCATTTCTAAGAAACATACCCGTAGTAATACTTTTTGATTCTGCAAGTACTTCAACAGCATCTAAGGCAATCGGTTTTGTTGAATCTGATTCGGCAACAACATTAGGATTGTTTGCTAAAACTAGGTTAATAATTAATACAAAAAATATAATTTTTCTCATTTTTTCCATTTTATTGAGATTCAGTCTCAGAATTATAAATAGAAAAAAATAGAAAAACAAGTACTATTGAGATTTCATCTCATTAAAAAGAAATATCTAGAATTATCTCCTTATTTTTCCTCAGAATCGTTAAGGTTGAACTATCACCAGGTTTTAGCGATAATAGAGCCTCTAGGTAATTATCCATTGAATTGATTTCAAATTTGCCAATCTTCTTAATTACATCATTATTTTTGACTCCTGCATTAAAAGCTGGACTATCTTTTGTAATTTCAGCAACCTTGAATTCTGGTTTTTCCGTAGGATAAACTGGTCTTGCTCCAAGGGAAACTTTTATTTGACTCCATCTTGAAGGTCTTTCAGCATCATCAAACTTTGTATAGACTAATCTATCATTTAAATCGCTAAAATGACCAACTACTTTATCTGCTAGATCTGCGATATCTTTCAAACCTTTATAATTGACTAATTCTTTTTCATCTCTTGGAGTATGGTAGTCATCGTGTATTCCAGTAAAAAAGAATATTACAGGAACTTCGCTTTTGTAAAAGTTCCAATGGTCAGATGCGCTAAAAAGATTATCTCTTTGAGTAGTGCCTGTGCTATATGCAACAATATTAAAATCAGAATTTTCTAAAAATGGATTAATTTCTTTTTCAAAGTTGGTAGCAGAAGGAATTCCTCCAAGATATAACGTTCTGTCATTGTCTAACCTGCCAACCATATCAAGGTTAACCATCAGTTGAATTTTTGAAAGATCAATTGTAGGATTTTGTACATAATATTCTGATCCTAATAGACCTAACTCTTCGCCTCCATAAAGCATGAACACTAATGTTCTTTTGTGATTATTCGATTTTGCATATTTTTCAAAAAGCTCCATAACCATTGATGTTCCTGAAGCATTATCATCGGCACCATTATTTATATCCTTTTTAGGATTTGCAGTGGTATCATAGTGACCTCCAATAACAATAAATTCATCTTTTAATACCGGGTCATTTCCAGGCAAAGTAGCTATAATATTATAAGTTTTAACGGTTCTATCTTCAGGCTTAATATTTCTAGTTCTCTTTGCTGGAACATAATGTTCTTGAACTTCTACAAACCTTGGAGCAGGCTGAGAAACTGTATTAAAAAAGTTAACAATATAGTCTTTAGCCATTTCATCACCAATAGTTCCAGGTGCTCTTCCTTTTAAATAATCTGATGCTAGATAACCTATATGGCTTTTAAAGTCTTTAACAGTGATCTCTGACGTTGTTGGACTCACTTCAAGCTTTGATTTATTTAAATTTAATAATGAGGCTTCAGTTGAGCAGGAAACCAGAAATAATATTGATGTTAATATAATCGTTCTCATTTTTTTCCTTTTTATAACATATATGCTACTAAAACATAACTTAATGCAAAGATAATGGTTAAAACTATTATAAAAATATTAAAATGTTTATCCATGACTGCTTTAATTGGTTCTCCGAAAAACCTTATTAATAATCCTATGATGATAAATCTCCCTCCTCTACCTAAAATGGAAGCAATAATAAATGTTGGAAGATTGATTTGAAATACACCTGCTGTAATTGAAAAAACTTTGTATGGTATTGGTGTAAATGCAGCTGTAAATATTACCAAGAAATTATGAGCATCATACTGAGCTCCAACATTATCGAAAACTTCAGGAGAAAAACCTGGTATAACACGAAAAAAGAAGTTTGCTATTCCTGTTAGCTCGCCACCGGGTGTATACCATAAAAAATATCCAATTATAAAACCAAATACACCACCAAATACTGAACCAAGTGTACACATAAAAACGTAGTACATTGAATTTTTAACTTTTCCAAGACATAGTGCCATCAGTAAAGGATCAGCAGGTACTGGAAAAAATGAAGATTCAGCAAAAGCAACTAGAAATAATACTGTAGTACCATATGTACTTTTTGCCCAGGATAAAACCCATTGATAAAGGTTT
Source organism: uncultured Fidelibacterota bacterium (assembly GCA_902525615.1). Lineage (GTDB taxonomy): Bacteria > Fidelibacterota > Marinisomatia > Marinisomatales > Marinisomataceae > Marinisoma. Next base: position 6,061 of record CABZHT010000004.1, on the reverse strand, counting down.
TTTAATGGATTCATTATCTTATCTTTGTAAGCTTTATTGCCTTCTTAAAATTTGTTGATGTTGAATTTGGGACAAAAATTTGACAGAAATAAACACCAGAGCTCACTTCATCTCCCGAATCATTTGTACCATCCCATAAAACCGTGTGGTAACCTGCACTAATTTCTTGATTTACAAGCGTTTTTATAGCTTGACCTCTAATATTATATACGACTATTTTAACTTTTTCAGTTGTTGGTACTTCATATTCAATAGTTGTAAAAACTTGAAATGGATTTGGATAACTTTGATTTATTCCCCATTCTTCAGGTATCAAACCAATTCCATCAACAAATAATTTTCCGTTTAAAGGTTCAGACATCACCGTTGAAGTGCCATCAGTAGTTAAAACTCGCCAGTACCCTGAATATATTTGGAGTGGATCGGGAAATTGATCAATAATATCTTTAAAAGCCCAAGTTTTAAAATTTTCTGATATAAATTCATCCATACTTAAAAAGCTAAGATCTTCATATCCTAATAATTTATATGATACTTCATCTCCATCAACATCCGCAGACTCAGTCCATTCAAATCTTAATGAATCAGACAAATTCTCAATATTTACAGATAAAAATCTATTTAAACCGTTAACATTTTCATATAAGTAATTATTTGAACTAACTACCAATTCACCTATTTGTACAACAGAATTAGGCGAATCATTTACAGAGCTTACTACTACATTGAAGTATACTTCTATATGGTCTATACCTCCGTCAACAGTACCACCGTTATCTGATACAATCACTGTTATAGTTGAATTGCCATACATGTTTTCTTTAGGAGATAATGTCAAATAATATTTTGAACTATCCATCGAATCTTTTTGAATGTCTAAATTATTATTATCAAATAAATTACTATTTTGAGCAAAAGCGAATACAGATACTAATTGAGAATTCACATCATTTCCTTTGGAAACACCAGTTAGTGTTAAAATAATAGAATTATCTTCATCTATGTAAACATCTGAAATTGGATCGATAGTTGGTTGAGCATTAGGTAAAATTACTGGCAAAACTTGGATTTCGTCAGAAATAGGACTTTGGTCAGATCCAGATACCATTACAGCTTTATAGTAATAAGTTGTTTCTGTGTCTAAATTTGTATCTAAATAATTGTTTGTTGGTCTTGAAATTACAGCAATTAAATTGGTTTGTGAAGGAGAAAATGACTGAATTGTTGATCTAAATATCATGGTTGCTTCAGAGTCTGAATCATTATATTCCCATTCTAATAAAACAGAGCCATCCTCAGGTATTGATAGAGATAAAGAGGGTGCTATTAGATTAAGGCTTTTCTTAACGACAAATAAGCCGTCATCTATAGCGGTAACAATAATATTTTTACTATCAAAGAAAGGGTAGTTACTCCAAGAACCATCGAAATTAACATTATTGTTTGAAGGATGAACATCAAAAAATGCTTTTTCAGCAGGATTAGCAATGTCAGAAATATCCAAAACCCTTAATCCGCTAGAATAATGAGACATATAGACCTCATCTCCTACAACATAATTATTATGATCGATTGATGCGTTTGGTCCAGAATAAGTTCTAAATAGTGTTGGATTATCTAAATCTTGAACATCCCAAATCAATGTTCTAGTTTTGCCGGATGTTGCTCCACTATTTTCGTCCAATTCGTCATTAACAATAAAATATTTATGATCTTCAGTTAGCCATCCTTGGTGTGTATAATAATCATTATAACTTCCTAAAGAAATTGTTTTTGCTCCAGAATTATCTTCCGATTTTACAGATACATCTGTAATCCAAACATAAGTTTCATTTGAACCAAAACAAATTTCTTTACCTACGAAAGCTGAATCAGGACCATTATAAATTACACACTGAACATCATGAACATAGCCAGTAAAAGATCTCCCTGTAGCAGGATCTGATATACATGCAGATTTAACAGGAATGGTAGGATTGTTTATATCAACAATATGAAGACCTCCTCCACAGGTAGAAGTTCCAATTGCATAAGCAAATCCAGTTTCTTCATTGATAAAAATATTATGAGCATTGCCAAATCCTCCGTAATAAGCAGTATTTGAAAAAGTTTGAGGAGATGAACCATCATAACTTCTTAGCGTTGTTAAATCAAAAATTTGCATTCCGTGGCCACTTGCCTCTGAAACTATATAAGCATGATTATTATAAACCTTAATATCTCTCCAAGTAGAATTGCTTGTTTGAGTGGGTAATCTTCCAATAAAAATTGGATTTTCAGGATTAGATATATCAACAAAAGACGTTCCATTGCTCATTCCAACTAGAGCATACTCTTTCCCGTTAGAATCATCAGTCCATCCCCAAATATCATTTAATATTGTCGAATTAATGCCCCCAATATCTGTTTTATCTAAAAAGGACATCATATCTATATCTTTACATTCATAAGCTCCTGCATAACCATTGATACAATTTACTTTTTCTCTTATTGATTTCCTTGGTTCGTGTGTTGATATAATATTATTAGAAATATTTGCAGACATATATTGTAAAAATATCTTTTCATCATAATATGAATCCGATGCTAAAAACTTATCATTAGCGACAATATTTCTTATATGATTAGGATTAGATTCATTGTTATAATTATTTTCAATTAAGTCTCTAAAAATTAGTTTATTGTTTTTATTTGAAAATCTGTGAACCTTCCAATCATTGAAAGAAGTAATGTAAACATCATTTTTATGTTCAGCTATTCTGAAGCCAAAGTGTATATCATCTAAATCAATGATTGGATTAATTGTGTCAGATAAATACCAACCTTGATTATTGCCTAAAATCTGATCAAATTTAAAAACAGCTCCCCTATTATTGTTAAGACCGAGGGAAGATATATAAATACTGCTTTCACCCAAGAAAACAGACTCCCCAAATCTAATTCTTTCATTATCGTCAATAGTTAATGGAAAAAGAATTTCTTCTCCATTAAATGAATTGCTAGATAAATCAACTAAATAAACAAAGTCTTTAAGCGATCCAATTAAAAGTTGATTATCATTTATCGATGATGTAACACCAAATCCAAATTTAGTTGGACCTTCTTCATAACAGCCAGGAATATCGCCAAGCTTTCGAACATCAATAGTGTAAACAGGTTTATCACTGTCGCTGCTAGCGCTATAAATATGTACAACCCCATCATTAAAAAATGGTGTTGATACCGTTATAAAGTTATTATTCAAAGAAACATTATAACCAAATTTTTGAGGTCGCTGATTGTCTTTACTATTAGGATTAGTTAACATTTTTATAAAAACCCATTTATTGCCATCATTTTTATAAATAAAGGCAGATCCATGACCATCATTGTAACCGGGCGAACCAATAACCATAAAATTATCATTATGATCAATGCTGTAGCCAAAATCATCACCAGGCATTGGAAATGGAGAGGAAATTTTTTGAGAATTGAATGGATTTTGATTAATCGAAAGATCATATACATTAACTTCTCTAGATTTTGATGTAATAAAAGAATTAGCTGTTATCAACGAATTTTCATTCAGTGAAATAGGAGCATGTCTACCCCAATGAAGAAGGTCAACAGAATGACTTTTTGCTCCAGATTTTGTATTTGCTTGCGCTAAAACAAGAACATTAAGTGCAATTAGTGTTAAAAAATTTTTCATTTTTGAAAAATTAAACTAGTAATAAAAATTGAAAAATCCTAAATAGAGCTATCAAGAAATAAAGACTTATCAATTGCTGTAAAAAATTCTTTAAAAAACTGAATCGATCTTTTACGTTTAGAACCACCAAAATTAACTCTCAATGATGACAAATAAGGCTCGGAATCATTAATAGACTTAACAGTTACTGTTGCTGTTAACTTATAATCTTTAACAACTACTGTTTCCCCATCGTTTCTTCCTCCACCAGTAGTATCGCCATCACCATCAGTGACGACTAACCACCATATCGCAGCTACAACTGCAAGAACACCAAGTGCTTTTTGAGCATCTGAAGGTTCTTCTTTCTTAGGTTTTTCAATCTTACTAGCTGTAATTAATCCAAACTCTTCACTTAGTGTATCTATTGTGAAACCTAAATCTTGAAATGCACCAATGGTAGACTGCATTAGATCTTTTGTGCTTACGTCGTATTCTCTTGTTTCAACTGCTCTTTGAGCTGCAGTGGATTTTTTTGATGAGCTGCCTGAAGAGGCGCAACCCATTAATAAGAAAGTTAATAGAAAAGAGTGTATTGCAATTTTTTTAAACATTCTTAATTAATCGCTTGATCTAAAAATAATGACTTATCAAGTGCTGCAAAAAAGCTTTTAAAAAATAAATCGGAGAATTTACGATCTCCGCCTTCAAAGTTTACTCGTAAAGACGATAGTAATGGATCAGTTGAAATTTCTTTTACAGTAATTGTTGCAGACAAAGTCAATGGAGCTATCACAACATCATCTTTATTTTCAATCCCAGTTAATGCGCGCAAGAAAGCTTCAAAAGGATCTTCTTCAAGATTAGTTCTAGTTGCAGTTGTTCCTTGTTTCTTGCTTGCAGTAATTAACCCAAACTCAGCGTTAAGAACATCAATAGTATAACCAAGATCTTGAAATGTTCCGATAGAAGCAGTTATTAGCTCTTTGGTGGAAACTTCATACTCTTTAGTTTCAGTTGCTCTTTTTACAGCTGTAGTACGTTCTGGCATCATAGATGCACATCCACTAAGTACAACGCCCAATGAAAAGGCTAGGAGTAAATTTTTGTTCATTTTCCTAGTATTTGATGCTCTGGTACTTAAAGTCCGTGACAATACCTTCTGCATTTAATTTTACAATTAAAGTAAGGTTTTTACTAGAATTTGATGATTTTGAACGACCGCCACCAAAAATACCAAAAAAATTACCACTAGAACCTGCACCAGCTCCAGAAACGCTTGATGATTCAGATTCTTGTGAAATTTTATCGTATGTCCATGCCTCTCCACCATCTTTAGTGCTTGTAACTAAATTTGGTGAACCAAGTAAAGACACCACTTGAGATGAACTCATTCCCTCTTTTAACTGTGATTGAACTTTACCTAAAGTAAAGTCATTTGATTCTGCAGGAGCTGTAGGAGCTTGCATTGCACATCCAGTTAAAATGAATGATAAAAATAATACAAAAGTCAGATTTTTCATTTTTTCCTCTCTATTTTGTTATTTCTAATTTATACATTAAAAATAATCATCTTGTTCCCAGTATAAGCAATTAATTACTTATTTGATATACCAATTTTTAATATTTCCTGTTGATATAAGCTCATCAACTTTTTATACACTGGTCCAATTTTACCATCACCAACTTGATTACCATTCACCGATACGACAGGAATCAAGTCTCTATTTGCGGAAGCTATAAATGCTTCGCTAGAACTCTTTAAATCATTGATTGAAATTACAGACTCACTATGTTCAATTTTTTGAACATCCATTATTCTTAACAAATTTTTTCTTGTAACACTTCCTAAGATTCTACCGTCAAGCTTTGAAGTAATGACAGATCCGTACTTAACAATAAAAAATGAAAAAGTAGTTCCTTCTAAAATTTCATCCTTACTCGTATACAACACCTCATCAAAAGGTCCATTATGCACTAGAGATCTATGTGCTTTCATCCCGCCGTAATATGTATATGGTGTCTTAACTTCAGCATCAATTCTTTCAAATTCATATAGGCCTAATGAAATTCCATTTTGATAAGACTCTTTAGGATATTTTTTTATTGGAGATGTAACAATAAACAAATCAACTTCTTGTGATGAAACTAAACCTGAAATATCATCTGGAGCTTTACCAGCAAAAATAATCATAACATTACACTCACTGTTTGAAAAATCATTTTTTTCTAATGTTTGATGAACCAAATCTTTAATATCCTGTTTTGAAAAGAATAAATTCATTTTCATTGCATGAGCATTTCCTACAATTCTATCAATATGGTCGTCAAGGAAAACAGGTACCCCATTATTAGCAGTTTTAAAAAATGTGAAAACCTGATAACCGCGAG
>CABZHT010000003.1 GCA_902525615.1 uncultured Fidelibacterota bacterium | reverse complement strand
TTCCTGAAGCAACAATAGAAATAAATTCTTCAAAAATTATTGAGAAATTAGATAACTATATTTTTAAAGTTCAAGTAGATGCTGATTTAACGATTAAGTCTTTTAAAAACAAGATTAGATTCAACGCCGAAATCGATTTAGGCTCTCCATCCAAAAGCGCAAAAGGTAAGATGGTTTTGGATAGAAATGATTTTGGAATTCAATATAGGTCAGAAATGCATTTGTATGATTCAGAATCTTTTTGGAATAAAATAGGTTCATCTATTAATCCTGCTGTGGATAAAATAATTAAAGACGATATAGAAATCGAATTTAGTATTATTTCTAAACCTGTTCCTGTTTTAGTTAACTAAAGAAGCCTTGATAAATCAAATAGGGTAAAATTATATATAAAGTTACATCTCTAATTAAATAGTACAAAAATATTGCCAGTCCTAATTTCCAACCATATTTTTTAAACATAATTCTTATTGCTACTTTTATACCAGACTCTCTGGTATTTTTTCGTAATTCGTGAAGGGCTTTAAACATGTGTGAATATAATGACTTTTAATAAAGTTTTGTATTTGAAAAAGAAATTAATGCTAAAATAATAGCATGAGTATAATAATCAGTTCTGTTGATTAGGTTATCAGTAAGAATTCCAACTGCTCCATTTTTTTGTTTTGAATTAGAGCGTTCAAATACCATGTCATCAGCATCGCCAAGCTCATAACCTTGTTTAATAAGATCTGAAATTTTCATTGGTAATGTAAATGTTGCTGTTTTTGCTTTACCAATTTTTTGCTTATCTGAAATAACGATCCATGCAAATGCTTCATAATTATTATCAAGTAAGTCTACTCCACCCTCAATAGAAACCAAATAATCAGCTTCAAGATGTTGAATGTTTTGAAGTCGATTAGTTGCCCCTTTTAAGGTTTCATCATTTGACATGGGTTGATCAGAAACCAAAGATTCTGTAGCAACTCCTTCAAATTCAAAACGATCATTAAATACATCTTCAAAGGCTTTTTTTGTAGCATTAATTTTAACAGGATTTTTTGATGCTATAATTACTTTTTTCATTAAAAAATTAATTCAAGAAGTGCTTTTGGCATTCTCAGTGAGACAATTACCCATTTTGCCAAAGGAATTGATCCTAACATACTATTTACTCTAACTCTGGTTTTACGCATTTTTTTTAAGGATTCAGGCTCATTGCTATTATTTATATCCCTCATTTCTAATACTGGAACAATGGTATGTCCTAAAACCATAGGTATAAAGTTTACAGGATTACCTTCATTATTTGCTTCAAAAATGATAGTTCCAACTATACCTAAGAAAGAATAAGCTGCTTGGGAGAACAGAATATCATTGCTTTGCTTTGCTAGTGACTTATTAACAATCTCAGTTTGCTTTTTAATCTCATCTGATAGAATTCCTTCAACTGCCTTATCGTGATCTTCTAAGATGTTTCCCGTTGATGCTTCTTGAGCTAAAGAAAAAGTACTAAACAAGATTAGTATTATGATATAGTGCTTCATTTTTAGAGTTTAGTATATGCTTACTAAACCTTCAATGTTAAAAATTCATTCCAATTTGTGGTGTAGCTTGGGGAAAGTTTTTCTCTTTTAATTGACCAGGACTCGTTCTCTCCTTGCACAGCGTATCTAATAGTGTCTGACCCAAAAGCTTGATTAATTTGATCGATAGATGCGCTAATACGTTCGTCCTTATCTCTACGATTATAAAACAGTGATTGTTGCACCTCGTTTGCTTGCACTAAGTCATTTAAGATTACTCCGCATTTCTTATACTCATATCCACTTTTATAAATCGCATACAATCCTTCTAGGGCAGCGTTAATGATGCCACTGGTATCATTTAAAGCAACAGGTAGCTGAACGTTGATATAGCGACGATATTGAGGCAAATCAACCCGGAAACGATTAGTACATAAATATACCCCAATCGAGTTTACAAAACTATTTTGTGATCGTAGTTTTTCAGCAGATCTGGAAGCGTGTGAAGAAATAGCATTTCTTAAGGTATTAAGGTCAGAAATCATTCTAGAAAATGATCTAGAAGTTGAAATACTCTTTTTAGTAGCAAATTCACGTTCTAATTCTATTTTTTTCCTACCATTCAACTCATCTACGGTATGCCTACTAATAATAGTCATATGTTTTTGAATCCAATCTGGATTAGCCTGTTTCAAATCATAAGCATTATAAATGCCATTAATCTTCAAAAATTTCTGCTTTCTTCTTCCAATTCCCCAAATATCATGCACTTTAACTTTCTGCAACAAATCCTGATCATTTTTACTATCAATGAAACAAACATTATCCTTTCCTACGCCTCTTTTGGACAAATGATTGGCTACTTTAGCTAAGGTCTTGGTTTTTCCTATTCCAATTGATACTGGTATTCCAGTCCATTGATAGATCTTATCCCTAAGTTTTGCAGCATAATCTATAGAATCTGTATAGCGAGGATTAATAGTGACAAACGCTTCATCAATAGAATATACCTCCATCTCAGAGTTACCTGAGCGAATGATATTCATAATTCTGTTAGATATATCTCCATATAACGCAAAATTTGATGAAAAAATCTGGATGTCATGAATCTCAACAAGATGTTTAATCTTAAAAACTGGAATTCCCATGGGGATACCTAAATCTTTTACTTCCTGTGAGCGTGCAATGACACATCCATCATTATTGGATAACACAATAACAGGTTTGTTGTTTAATGCAGGATTAAAAACTCTCTCACATGAAGCGTAAAAGTTGTTGCAATCAACAATAGCTATGTAGCTATCTTGTTTTATGGATGACATAGGTTACAACTCCCCAAACAGAGAAATCCATCTCTTCGGTAATTTCAATTTTTTTATAATCTTTGTTTGCTGCAACCATAAATAGTTTAGTTTTTGTTTTTTGAATTTTTTTTACGGTGAATTCACCGCTTAATACACCAATAACAATATCATTATTCTTAGGAGTTTTTGATCGATCAACAACTAATAAGTCTCCGTCATCAATTCCTTCATCTTGCATAGAATTACCAGAGACTCTGATATAAAATGTTGCAGCGCTGTTTTCTACTAAATATTCGTTTAAATCAATAGGTAAATCTAAATAATCGTCTGCTGGAGAAGGAAATCCTGCAGATACCATGGTATCTATAAAAGGTATTTCTTTTTTTGAATCTACAGAAACGGTAAAAAATTCTAGATTATCTATTGTTTTGATTTTTTTAATGGAATTCATTGTAAAATATTACAACAAACAATCAATATAGTCAGTAGAAAGATGCCATAAACATCCGATAGATACTGCTTTTAGATTCCAAGATGGAATAAATAACAGTGCCAAATAAAATATTGAGGCGTAAACGGTATGAAGTGGATGATAGCCAATACTACATCTATTAGCATCAAAAATAGGAGATGCTAACAAATGATCTAAATCAATTAACATTGTAAGTAGCATAATAGCAAATGCCTTTTTCCAATTATCTTTAAAAAACATTTTTGCAAAAAAGAGGGGTACAATAAAATGAAATGAATAGTGGATTAAGACTTTAAAGTTCATGAAAACCAAGCTAGTTTTCCAAAATGATTTCGAGGAGTTGGCTTATTGTGTTCAGTATACCATTTTAAACCTTTTAAAACAGATTGAAGATATAATTTTAGTTGAGGTTTAACAAACAACTGAAAAGGTATAAACTGCAATACTCTACTACCTTGATTTATCATCCAAGGATGAACTTCTATTGTTAAAGCTGACTTATTTTCAGATATGTCTTCTATTCTCCAAGAAACATGAGACTGTCTTCCATTTTTTCTTCCAATAAAAAGATCATATCCATTATTTTCATGCCAAGAAGTAAATTTTCTCTCGATAACAACTCCATTTAAATACTCAAGTCTATCATGATGATTTTCACTACCCCATGAAATAATGTCATTGTTTTTGCAAAAAGGATGGTAATGGTTAAGATTAGATGGTTCAGATATGATATCCCATATTCTTTGTGAAGATACATTGAATTCTTCTCGATGTTTTATTGAAAAATTGTAATTGTTCATTTTTTTGCGGAGAGGACAGGATTCGAACCTGCGTGAACTTTCGTTCTACACGCTTTTAACGAAGTGTAACATCTCCTTCTTTAGATTTGAATTATTTCTTATCATTATACCAATGATTATACAAGAATTTGGGGATTTGGGGTGAGGAATTCAATTAGAATTGAAAAGTTATAATTATCCATTCTAAAACTTAGAATTTTAATTGCAATAATTCATTAGAAATAATATCATGGACGTCAAATTCTTGCAATTCAAACCCTTCTGATCTTAACCATTTTAAAAATTTTTTAACAACATCACTATCCATTATGCCCCATTCTTGTTCTGTTCCAAAATATTCTGCAGATACTTTTAATGATTTTCTTAAATCTATAACTTCATCTTCAGGTAAAAATTTCTCAAAAATATCAATCGCTTCTTTTTGGTTATTTTTAGCATAAAGGAAACCTTTTTTGGTTGCTTTTAGAAAGTTTGAATATTCTTTTTTTTGTAATTTAAATTTTGATTTAGGCATAGCAATAATTGGTGAGTAAGAATATGGAATTTTATAATCAGACATTTTAAATAAATTCAAATCAATTCCAGCTTCTTCGGCTTGAACACCTTCCCAGTTTATAAAAATCCAAGTGGAATCATATTTATTAGAAACTATTGTATTCCAAATTCCTAATTTGCTTGGATAAGCAATTTTGATTTCTCCTTTTCCTCCATCATTAATTATCATTTTTTGTATAATTTTATCTTCATACTTTGCATTGTAGGATGCGTATGTCATATTATCTAATTTTTTTGGAGAACCAATTTTTAAATCTTTTTTTACTGCTATAGCACTAAGATCTTCCTTATAAATTGCTGCAATGCCAATCATATCAAACTTCTTTTTTTTTGTTTTATAACTCAGAATACTTTCTGTAGGACATAATGCTAAGTCTGCTTTACCCAATTCAACTTTTTTTGCAGGTGTCAATGCATAATTATCATCTCTTGGGTCGATAATATTCACATTTAAATCAAGCTCATTAAAATATCCGAGCTCTTTGGCAATAAAGAACCCAATATGATTTGTATTTGGTGTCCAATCTAATGCTAATCTAATTTTCATAAAATATATTTTTGAGGTTTTGCGGAGAGGACAGGATTCGAACCTGCGTGAACTTGCGTTCTACACGCTTTTAACGAAGTGTAACATCTCCTTCTTCAGATTAGAATTATTTCTTACCATTATACAAATGATTATACAAGAATTTGGGGATTTGGGGTGAGGAATTCAATTCATTTAAGATATTTAATTTTTCAAAGTTGTTATTTAAATTTTTAAATGTTTGGACTTTATATACTCGTTTTTATGTTCATTGGATATCTTGTGCTTATAGTATTTAAGGATGGTGGATATCCCAAGTCTCCAGCTGATGAAATAGTGGAAACTAAAGAACATATGCAGACACTGGGCTTTCTACTTTTTGTTATAGCTTTGATTCTATTTATGTCTGGTGCTTTGGCTTGATTTAATCTTCAAAAATATTATTTTGAAGACAAAGCATTGATTGAAAAAAATCCTGCAGCTGCAATATCAAAAACCCACCAAATTTCTTTTTCATAAAGATAAATTGGAAATATTGGATTAAATAAAATTCCTATAAATAGTGCTCCAAAAACTACGAATTTTGAAATTTCATCATTTTCAATTTTTGTATAATTCAAACTAATGGTCATTAAAGATGTTGAAAAAACTAAAATTCTTAAAAAAGTATAAAATTCAGATGAATCAATATCAGCGACTATGGGTAGTATGAGAATGCATGCTGTAATCAATTGAATAATCTCTAAAAATTTCATTACTCACTTATCTCTACAGTTAAATCTTCGTTGTTGATTAATATACTTTTTAAATACTCGCCATTCTCATCATGTAAATCGATTGAATCTACTTTTTCTTCACCAACATAAAATACCTGATTCATGACTTTTCCTTTCTTGTAATGAACTACCTTATAAATTAGTCCAACATGATTCGTATTTTTAGGTGGATTTAAGTTACCTTTTTCTTCACTGTAAAATACAATCTCATATCCATCTTTTTTACCATCTCGAAAGTTTTCGATAAAACTAATTCCATTTTCATCGTAGGTAATCCATTGACCATGTTTTTTACCATCAATCATTATACCTGATTCTTTTTGACCTTCCATAGGACCATCAAGCTCAATAATTACCTTTTCTTGTGCGAAAACAATTGAAAGTAAAATGGTTAGTAGTAGTATTTTTCTCATCTTTAAAATATACTTAAAATTGATAAAAGTTGTATACCCCTTTGTATTTTGAGGGAGGAATTCAATTCATTATCTGAAAAATTGAAATAAAAATATTATTGGTAAAAAGATGGATAGGCATCCAGTATTATTTTGTTTTTTATTTATCTCTATTTCATCTTCAATTTTCTTAAAATATTCATCTAAGATAGTACTTTTTTTCTTAAGCAACTTGAATGTGGCAGAGGGTTTTTTAGGCTTATAGGCATTGTAAGACATTTCAAAAAAATCACTATCGCTAAATAATTTATAAAAATTGTGGAAGTCATTTTTTCCATCATTATAAATACTCATTAATTCATCATGCAACTCAGGATACCAGTTTGAATAAATAACTGATTTACTCTCTAAATTAAATCCCTCAATCCTATCAAAAGGATTAGCTCTCATCAAAATATGTTTATAGATACCTCTCAAGCTTAATGCTCTTTGTGAGTAATCGGCGAATCCTCCTAAAGGTCGGGATTGTTCGCTGTATATATATTCTTGAGTTTCACTATCTTTAATTTCCCAAAACAGGTCTTCAAAAATACCTTCCCATGATGACACTAATTTTTCTGTACTTCTAATCTCATTGTCTTCATCAACATAAACAGCATCTTGACGAAATAATAGCTCGTGTATAGCACCTGAAAGATATAATCCCTTAATCCAGTGTGTATAATAGTTATCCTTTTTTGTGAATGAGAATGATTGCATTACAAAGATTAAAAAGATTCTTTTAAGTTCTTCTTTATATAAAAGCATTTGAGCATTTTCAGCAGCAACTCTTGCTTGACCTTCAAAATATCTTTTTTCAAGCTCGGGGTGTTTTTTGAATAAAGTTTTTAAATCTTCAGCCATTATTTAAGATATGTATTAACGATATTTTCATTAATACATATTGGAAGAATTAAAATTATATCTTTGTTGTCTATCTTAAATAATATAATTAATCCAGAATTTGACTCTTTAGAATATCTAATAAGCTTTTTGGCAAAATAATTGGTTTGAGTATTATCCTCGTCTGACAACATAAAATTATGAAAGCCAGTAAATTTATTTCTTGAAAATTCGAATTGACTACTATTTTGCATTGTGACATTATTAATATCCTTAGTAACAGAAACAGAAATATAAGGACCTACATATTCCCACCATTGTTTCTTTTCAAGATTTCTTTCAGAATAATACTGCTCCCTATCTTGAGGAGAAAGATTTAGATACATTAACGAATCTTTACTCTTAACGAATTCTATGGATAAATTTATTGGTAAATCAATTGCTTTACCTGATTCTGCAGACAACAATCGATAATTATCAGATGAAATATTTTCAGTATCAAATCGCAATGCATAGCTTTCTAAATCTGCTCTAAATTGAGAAGATTCATATTCATCAAATTTTAACCCTGAACAATCATTTGCATCTTGACCAAATGCAATAGAAAGTAAAATAGTTAGTAGTAGTATTTTTCTCATCTTTAAAATATACCCAAAATTGATAAAAGTTGTATACCCCTTTGTATAATCACAAAAAAAGGGATTATATACAATAATCCCTCTTTTAACTTATATATTTAATTCTTCGTCGGAAAAGATGGTGCGGAGAGGACAGGATTCGAACCTGCGTGAACTTGCGTTCTACACGCTTTCCAAGCGTGCGCCTTAAGCCACTCGGCCACCTCTCCAAAAATTATTTATCGGAGGATTCTTCAGCTTGTTCAGCTGATTCGTCTTCAGTTGCCGGTTCAGCTTCTTCAGCTGGTGCTTCCTCTACAGGAGCTTCTTCTGTAGGCTGTTCTTCAGCTGGAGCTTCTTCTGTAGGTTCTTCCGCAGGAGCTTCTTCTGTAGGTTCTTCTTCTGCTGATGCCTCCTCTACAGGAGCTTCTTCTGTAGGCTGTTCTTCCATAGACGCCTCTTCAAGAACTTCTCCAAACGATAAGACTTGCTTGGATTCTTCTTCCATTCTTTTCAAAGCCTGATCAAGATTCTCGTTTTCTTCTAATCTTACCATGTTTTCTAAAAACTTGATATGACCAGTATCTTCAGACTTAATAGACTTAATATGTTTTACATATTTAAAGTTGCTGTCTTGCTTACTTAGCTTTGATGTAAATGTTTGCTTTTTTGCCATAACTGATGGTGAAGTTAATGTAGGATTTTAAAAACTCAAATATTTAATTAATTATTTATTCTTGTTCTTTTGATTCAGCTAAATCTCTCATATCAACTACTGAATCATGCTCATCAACAATTTCCTGTCCAAGAATGGTTTCAATCGCATCCTCTAAGGTGATTAATCCAGTAAGGATATCGCTATTATCTTTAACTAAAGCCATATGTTCACGATTTTTTATAAACAATTCCAAAACCTTATCAATTGGGTCGTTTTCATTAACAAATGGAACTTCTTGTGAAATTTCATGCATTCTGGTACTAAACTGATCATCCGCCTTACGATTAATGATTTCATATCGATTAACCATACCTTTTATAACGTCCAAATTACCTTCAAAAATAGGAATTCTAGTGAAATCCAATGTTTCATGCTCTTCAAGCACTTGGCCAACCGTAAAATCGCTATTTACCGCAAATATTACTGACCTAGGAGTCATAATATCTTTTGCCTTCACATCTTTCAGTTTTAAAGTGTTTTCAATAATATCAGTTTCTTGCTCTTCAAGAACACCTTCATCTTCACCCATTTCTGCCATTGCAATTACTTCTTCTCTAGTTACAGTAGCTTCATCTTGGCCAAAGTTTGAAATATATTCTGCTAGCAATACTAGTGGATATGTAAAAAATATTAATACTTCTATGATCAACGTTGTATTACCAATCAATCCTCTCCAATAAACACTCCCAATGGTTTTTGGGATAATTTCAGAAAACACTAATATCAATAAAGTCAAAATTCCTGAGGCAATTGCAACAGAACTCTCTCCATACAGTTCTAAGGTTTGCGCTCCAACTCCCGCAGCACCTAATGTATGAGCAAATGTGTTTAATGTTAGAATTGCTGCTAGAGGACGATTAATGTTTTCTTTAAAACGTTCTAAGCGATCTCCTTGAGAAGCATTTTGTTTGGATAAAATAGATGAATATGAAGCAGGTGCAGAAAGCAGAACTGCCTCTAGTAGCGAGCATAAAAAAGATAAAAATAATGCTAAGAAGAAGTATGCTAAGAGTAGTGTCATTTATCGAAAATCCGCCTTGCTATAACATCAAGAACATAAAAATGAATAATTGCAAAAATTTCAAAACCAATTATGTGGTAGGGGTCTTGCAGAACTAGTGGATTATCCGCTATTGGAGCCTTAGCTAAATACATATAATTGGCACCATTTCCAATGATAGAATTCGCCTGCGAAACTAACACTACAATCAACTGCAAATAAATAAAACTTGTCCACCATGCATTATGTCTTAATCGTTGATCATAATACATCATAAGCCAAACTGGAATAATTAGCAACATTGCATGCCCAACGTAATAATCAAAAATGTTCCAAGCAGAAGTACCTCCAGTAAATTCTGGGGTCAAAATTGAATGGATAAATCCTACAATACCAAAATAGTATAAAAATTCAAACAGTATTTGTTTTCGATAAAAAACTACAACTCCAGCAAGAATTCCTGACATTCCACATAATTGCAGAGGAAGATGAGTTGCTAAAATATAATTATCTGATAAAATATGGGACATTTGAACAGTAAATACTTTGATTAATTGATAAGCTCCCATTCCATACAACATATAATCACGTTGCTTTGAAGATAATTTCTTACCAATAAACAACATAAAAGGAACAAAAATTAAAATAAAGAATACGCCATTCCACCAAAACTGACCTCCAATTTCAGGCGTCCAGTGTGCAACTGCTGTTTTATCCATAAATATTTTCCTTACTTTGCAAAGATCTGATTATCGTCATTAAATGCCTTAAATTCAAGTGCATTCCCTGAAGGGTCTTTAAAAAACATTGTAGCCTGCTCACCTGCTTCACCTTTAAAACGAATTTTAGGCTCGATGATGAACTCAATTTTTTGCTCTAATAAATGATTTTTTAACTCTTTCCACTGTGACATAGTTAATACTACTCCAAAATGAGAGGCAGGCACCTCATCTCCATCAACACTATTTGAAGCTGGATGATTATTTTCATCGACAAGATGAGCAACTACTTGATGGCCAAACATATTGAAGTCAATCCATACATCTGACGATCTTCCAACTTCACACTTTAATATATCTACATAAAAGGATTTGGTGGATTTCAAATCTGTAACCGGAAAGGCTAAATGAAAAGGTCTCATTATTACAATATTAGTAAATTGCAAATATCAATCCAAGGATTATATGATTATTGTAGTGTTTAAATTTATATATAAAGTAGTACTTTAATATATTGATATAAATCAAACATTATCAGCAAATAAAATTATATCTTGAACGAATTTATCATTGTATTTAGGCGCTGTGACAATATCATTATGTCCGCTTCCCTGATAAATATTATAGGATGCATTAAGTTTTTTAACAAGATACATAAATGCTCTTTTCGGAGTAGTTTTATCCTTACTTCCAAATACCGAAAGAACATTATCAGGACCGCTAAAATGTATACGCTCTAAATGTGAATTCCATATACTTTTTGAATTGAAATGCTCCATTAGAAATGCACGATTTTCACGTACTTTATGTTTTGACAGTTCCATTTTTATATGTTCAGGTGTGTCATCCGTAAAATAAAGTGATCTTGTCAACCATTTAGGCAACTTTCCACTAAAAAGCATTCTCATTCCAATCTTTTTAATAAATTTTGATATACGATTGATTTGCATCTGCTGCATCGCTTTCATAGCCACTCTCTTTGGTGCAAGACCTGTATTAACAAAAATTAACTTATGAATGACATCTCCAAGCTGTTGAGCGACATAAATTGCAAATAATCCTCCTAAACTATGTCCGACGAGCACAAAGTTTCTACCAGGATACTTTTTCATGATTTCTTTAACAGACCGTATTGAAGATTCAAATGCATTATCTAACGAAGAAAAGTCTAAATCTATGAGTGAATACTCTATAGATCTTTCTTCAAGTTTTGGTACTATTATGTGCCAGAAATGAGAGCGAATGCCTACTCCATGAAAAAAAATAAAGTGATTCATAAGATTTGTGCCCGGGGCCGGACTCGAACCGGCACGGAGTATTATCTCCGAGGGATTTTAAGTCCCTTGTGTCTACCAATTTCACCACCCGGGCAACACATTGAGGCGTCGGTCGGATTCGAACCGACGAATAACGGTTTTGCAAACCGGTCCCTTAAACCACTTGGGTACGACGCCAATTTTAAAATAGCGTCGAAATATAGAGATTTAGAGAGTTAATTCAAAATCATTAACCAGTATGCCTGGACAAGTGGTTTCTCCAGGATTTCTTCCGTCATAAGTTTCTATTACTGGTCGTGCTAAAATCTCTTTTCCAACGCCTTCTAAATTACTTCCAAAAAAATTATAAAACGAATCATCAAATCTCATTGTTTTAATTGGGGCAACCATTTTACCATCTTCAACCCAATAACACGCATATCTAGTCAAACCAGTAATTCTCCCTCCAAGCGAATCACTCCAATTAAGATAATGGATATTTGATATAAAAATACCTGTTCCTAATTTTTGCAAACGGCCATCTTTATCAATGTCTCCTGGCTCCATAAAAGGTGATCTCATGTATTCTCCCATACCCCATGAATTAGCTTCTTCTGCAAAGTTAGATGATATTCCGTACTCTAAAGCAGTTTTAGAGTTAATTAAGGTATTATTAAGCTCGCCTTTATTAATAATATTTACATCTTTTGAAACCTCTCCTCTGGAGTTAAAAGGAGCTGTTGCTCTTGAAGAGAAAGATTCATTCAAAGAAAATAAAGGTGATAATTTTTGCTCAGAATTTCTCATTTTTAATAAACAACTTGATCCGTTTCTAAAAGAAGATTCGCTTACTCCATTCCAATTAAACATATCAACAAAATCTGCTACAGCATTTGGTTCAAACCATACTCTGTATTTTCCTGGCTTCAGCTCCATTTTTGGCTTATTCATGAGCTTCAGCTTACGAGACGCTTCCTCGAATGCTGCATCAAACTTATTTTTATCCCAAGAACTTCCTGGAAAAAGAACTTTTACCATATTTTCTTTTTCATCTATTAAAGAAAAGTCAAAAATAAATGAATCTTTTTCAAACCAATGATTTGTACCTTCTGAAGTAGAACATGCTCTAAAAATCTTACCAGAAGTCCAAACTCCAGTCAAATAATCTTTAGTAATAACATCCATTAAAGCTTCTAATATTTCATTTCTGTCTGGTAATTGTCCAGACTTGATCATTTCTACAGATTCAAAGATATCGGGAAAACTTGTAAACTCATTTTCTGGTATAAGAGATAAAGGATCTCTAAGTGCATGAATTTCATTACTTAAATTATTTACAGAACTTTCAATATCTGAAGATACTGTAGTTGCAGCTTGAAGTGATTTTTTACCTGAAAAAAGTGAAATAGTCACTGCATAATCTTCAATAATTCCACTTTGACGCAACTTTGAATCATTAAAACGAAAATACTGTGAGTTCTCACCTTCTAAATAAATAGTTAATTGTTCATTATTTTCTAAAAAGCTAAATACTTGTGAGCAAATTTCTTGAAAAATTTCTTTTTTCATTATGCTCCTCCAAATACTTGAACTTTCTCAAATTTACATAACGGAGAAGCATGTCCAACTCTCTCGACCTGATTAGGCTCACCTTTTCCGCAATTTGGAGTACCAAAAACTTCATAGGTATCCTCATTTCCTGTCATAGAAAGACTTCTCCAAAATGGATTAGTGATTCCTCTGTAATTTGGATTTTTTACAACTTTGGTCAATTCCCCATTTTCAATCAATTTTGCATATTCACACCCAAATTGGAATTTATTTCTATAATCATCAATAGACCATGAACGATTGCTTTTCATATACACACCTCGCTCAATACTTCCAATAATTTCTTCCTTGGTTGAAACTCCAGGCTCGAGGTTAATATTTGCCATTCGATCAATTGGAATTCTATTCCAAGATGATGCTCTAAGATTTGATACACCGTCAATTCCTGAACGTATTTGACTTTCAATACCGCCTAACCCTCTAACAAGGACACCATCTTTAATTAAGTGTTCTTTTGTAGCAGGCATTCCTCCGTCGTCATAATTGTACGATGCCAACTGGTTATCAACGGTAGGGTCAAAAACAATATTCATTAATTCAGAACCATATTGTAATATTCCAAAGTCTTCAAGGTTAACAAAACTTGAACCAGCAAAATTTCTTTCATCTCCTAAAATTCTATCAAGCTCTAATGGATGCCCTACGCTTTCATGGATTTGTAACATCATTTGATCAGGAGCCAATACCAAATCACATACTTCAGTTGGACATTGATCTGCCTCTAATAACTCAATAGCTTGATGAGATATTTGCTTTGCTTCTGATTGAATATCATAATCTTCTATAAACTCAGCGCCAGCTTGAAAACAATGTCCTCTCATACCGTGATTACTACGAGTTTGTGAGTCATTTTTATCTTGAGCTGTAGATGATAATTCCACCAAAACAATATCCATCTTCTGATCAATATCAGCACCATTTGTGCTTACAATTCTAGTATTGCGTTCAATAAGCTCTACAGTGGTAGCTGCATGAACAATTCTTTTATCAAAATTCATCATGTTTTTTGATCCAAGAAATGCTAAATCTTTTATATCGTTAACTGATAAATTACTCAAGGGAGACTTCAAATTTGTTTTGTACGTACCTTCATAGCCTTTTCTAACTTCGTCATGATCAAATTTAAACACGGAAAATTTTGATGCTAGCTGGGCATTATTGACAGCAATATCTATACATTCAAGAATATGTTTTTCATCAAGAAATGGAGTGGCATAATAAGAAAATTGTCCATTTAACATTACATCAATCATCACTCCCCTAGTAGCATTGCGCTGTACATTGTCTAATGAAAACTTTTTAGTAGAAAGAATATTTTGTTTTTCTTCAACATAACGAAGGCCGACCCATTCTGCTTTACTATTTGCTTGTGATAATATTTTCTTAAAATTCATTTTTTATGTCAAAAATTCATACAATTTTACTACAATTTGAAAAAATGGCAATGCTTAAAATTTATTTATGCCAAACTTGCATATCCTTTCTAATTGGCACTCCGTTTGCAACTATAATACTGTAAATATTAACTATTGAACGGAGAATAAAATGAGTTTAATAAAATGGAAACCATTAAACAATGAAATAGATACATTTGATAATATTATTGATCAATTTTTCAATGACTTATCATATGATCCACGTTTTTCATTGGTGAATACGAATAATGTTTCAAATTATTACAATGAAAATGAAAAAGAATATTATTTGACTATGGATATTCCTGGAATGTCCAAAGACGATATTGAAGTAACATTCGATAGCAATCGTTTAAAAATTTCAGGACAAAGAAAGTCTGATGAATATGATTCGTATGAATATGGTAAAATGGAAAGAACTTTTAGTGTTCCAAGCAATGTTGAAACAGATAAAATATCTGCAAAAATTACTAATGGAGTATTAAAAGTTCTGCTACCAAAAGCAAAATCATCACTCGGAAGAAAAATTTCTGTAAAATAATTCTTTCCGATTGAAAAAAAAGGGGGGCTTTTCGCCCCTTTTTTTTTAATATCTATGCATGATATATAATGACATTCTTGAAACAATCGGATCTACTCCTGTCGTAAAATTAAATTCTATTGGCAAAGAACTTGAATGCAATCTTTACGCAAAAATAGAAATGGTTAATCCTGGAGGATCTGTAAAAGACAGAACTGCCTTTAGAATGATTGATCATGCTGAAAAAGAAGGTCGTATTAAGCCAGGAGATACACTAATTGAAGCAACATCTGGTAATACTGGAATTGGACTTGCTTTAGCAGCAGCAGTTAGAGGATATAAATTGATTATTTGCATGCCTGAAAAAATGAGTATGGAAAAAGAACTTACTATTAATGCCCTTGGTGCTAAAATAGTACGTACTCCCACTGAGGCAGCTCATGATGATCCAAAAAGTAATTTTGGAGTTGCAAAAAAATTAAATGAAGAGATTCCAAACAGTTACATACTAGATCAATGGACTAATTGTTGTAACCCTGATGCGCATTACTATGATACTGCTCAAGAAATTTTAAATGACTTCGGAACAGATTTACATATGGTAGTTATGGGTGTTGGTACTGGTGGAACTGCTACTGGAGTTGGAAAAAGATTAAAAGAAGAAATTGCAGATATAAAAATTATTGGAGCTGATCCTTATGGCTCAATTCTTGGCGGTGAAGATGAATATAAAGGACAGCCGTATAAAGTTGAAGGAATTGGATATGATTTTATACCTAAAACTTGTGAACATGATTATATAGATGATTTTGTCAAAGTCAATGACAAAGAAGCATTCAATACTGCAAGAGCTCTTATTCGCGAAGAAGGATTATTAATTGGGGGTTCATGTGGCTCAGCTATGTTTGCAGCCTTAAAAGCAGCAAAATCACTCAAAAAAGGGCAAAATTGCCTAGTAATACTTCCTGATAGTATAAGAAATTACATGAGAAAGTTTCTTTCAGACGATTGGATGAAAGAAAATGATCTTTTTTAAATTATTTGTTTGATCTCTTTTGCAATCTTTTGTCTAACGCCAAGTTTGTAAGATAATGCTTTATCTGACAAATCTTTCATATCACTAGTATTTTGAAATCGCTTATATATTTTTTCAACGGTTTTCTTTCCAACACCAGCAATATCTTCAAATTTTGATTTAGCAATTCCTTTAGTTCTTTTTTGCCTTTGAAATGTGATAGCAAACCTATGTGCTTCATCTCTTAACTGCTTTAAAACATTTAAGGCAGGTGAATTTTTAGCAATGCGCAGAGAATCTTTTTCTGATGGTAAAAATAACTCTTCTAAACGTTTAGCGAGTGCTACTATTGGTAAATCAAGTTTTAATTCTTTAAGTGATTCCAAAGCAGCAGATAATTGTCCTTTTCCACCATCAATCAATACAAGATCAGGTAACGTATTTTTTTCTTTTAATTGACGATTATATCGCCTAAAAACTACTTCTCGCATTGATTCAAAATCATCCACTTTATCAACATTAATATTATATTTTCTATAGGCGCTCTTAAGTGGTTTGCCATCTTTGAACACTACCATAGAAGCTACAGTATCTGTACCTCCTAAATGCGATATATCGAACGCTTCAATCAGTCTTGGTGGTTTATTAAGATTTAAGATATCTTTTAATTCATTTAATAATTTTGGAATGTAATCTTTGCGCTTTTCAATATTCAACAACCATTCATTTAACAATAATTTTGCATTTCTATTAGCAAGTTTTAATTCTTGAAGCTTGACTGCTCTTTGAGGAACATGAAATACTACCTTTCTTCCTGCTTTTTCTGATAACCAAGATTCAAGCTCTTTTGATTCTTCAGGAAGTTCAGGAAAATAAATTTTATTAGGTATATAAGCTGCATTCATGTAAAAATTGATTACAACAGATCTTAAAATATTATTTAATGATTCATCAGAGTCTAAAGAAATCTTTTCTCTACTGAGTATTCTTCCTTCTCTTATTCTTAAGATAACAACCACAAAATGCTTATCCTTATTTTGATAACCAACTACATCTCTATTTGAGAAATCTGCCTCTAATTTTCTTTGACCAACTTTAAATGAATTAATTGCCTTTAATTGATCCCGTACCCTTGCAGAATCTTCGTACATCATTTTTGAAGTAAAATAATCCATTTGCTTAGAAAGTTTGTTTTCGACAGTCTTAGTTTCACCTTTCAGGAAAGAAATCATATCAGTAACCATGTCTTGGTACTCATTTTCTGTTATTGTCCTTATACCTAGTCCATTTTTTAATACCATAGGCTGCTTTGTTTCTTCATCTATCTCATTAAGCTCTATATAACAATTTCTAATTGGAAATGCCTTGTATAAAACATCTACCAACTTTCGCATGGACTTGACATCCGTATAGGGTCCAAAGTATTTTGATTTATCATTAAATATTTTTCTTGTAATAAATACCTTGGGAAACTGTTCATTGGTTATTTTTAAATATGGAAATGACTTATCATCTTTTAATTGAACATTATATTTAGGTTTAAACTTCTTTATTAAAGTGGCTTCAGTAATAAAAGCATCAGCTTCATCTTGACAAACAATCCACTCGAAATCCTCAATTCTTTTCAATAAAGATTGTTCTTTTGGCGTACTGTAAGATTTTTTTTGAAAATAGGACTTTACCCTATTTTTTAGGTTTTTCGCCTTTCCAATATAAATAGTTTTGTCATTTTTATCTTTGAATTGATAAATACCGGGTTGTTTAGGAAGGCCTAAAATTTTTGACTGTATACTAATTTTATGATCTCCAAAATGTTCTAGTAAAAAGAACTAAAACTGCAAAGATTTCTAATCTTCCTAAAATCATTCCAAACATCATAAGATACTTACCAACTATATGCATACTGTCATAATTATCCATAGCTCCATATTCTCCGATTGACGGACCAATATTACCCATAGCTGAAGCAGCTGCTCCGATGGAAGACTCTAAATTATCTCCTAACATTACAAAAACGATAGATGCTAGAAAGAAGAACAGCACATAAAATAAGAAAAATGCTAACGTTTTTCTTATAAGCTCATCTGACAAAACCTTCTTACCGATTCTAACAGGAATGATAGCTTTTTCGTGAAGAGCTCTTTTTAATTCAACACGAACATATTTATAAAGAGCTACAATTCTAATGATTTTAATTCCACCGCTGGTTGAACCGCCCATTGCTCCAGTAAACATCAAAATGTAAAGCAAATACTGGGAAATAAAAGGTGTCCAACTACTATAGTCCGTTGAAGTATAACCAGTTGTTGTTATTATTGAAACAGTTTGAAAAGCAACATCCAAAGGAGAAGTATTCATATCAGTAAAGAATCCAAAAGAAAAAATTAAACCTATGAAAAATAAACAAGCAAAAATATAATACTGAAACTCTCTATCTCGCTGATAAGATTTAAGACCTAGATTTACAGCTCTAAAATGAAGTGCAAAATTAGTTCCCGTGATCAACATAAAAAGTAAAATTACTGATTTTACATAATCACTTTGGCCATTTATACTATCACTAAATGTTGAAAAACCTCCAGATGGCATTGTTGTCATTGCATGACATATTGCATCAAAAAAAGACATATTGTATGATAATAAAAGAAATAGCGCTAATGTAAATCCAATATAAAATTTTAGTAACAATCTAGCAGTATCTTTAATTCTGGGAGTTATTTTTTCTGAGGAAGGTCCTGGGTATTCTAAATTAAAGATTTTTTCTCCAGATACTCCAAGTAATGGTAATAATGCTATTGTAAAAATAACAATTCCTAAACCACCAAACCATTGCAAAAATGAACGCCATAGCAGGATACTTCTTGGCATACTTTCAATATCAGTTAGGATAGTAGCGCCGGTAGTAGTAACGCCTGAAACAGCCTCAAATAATGCATTTGAATATCCAGTAAATACTCCAGATAAATAAAATGGAATTGAACCAAAAATTGCAGCTGAAATCCAACATAAAACAATAACTAAAAAAACGTCTTTGTTTGAAAAAGACTTAGCTTTTCTTGAAAAATACCACACTGGCACAGCGCAAAAAATTGAAATTGCAGATATCTGAAAAAGATATAAGCTTGAAGAATCAAAGTATTCTATTGTAGCAGGAATTAAGAGAAATACAGATAACACTGCAATTAAAATAGATAAAAGTCTAAATGTTGGCCTAAGACTCATTATTCAGATTTAAAGATTTTACTTACTTCCCTTATCTTTGAATTAATACAAAATATTAGGACAGTATCATTTTCTGTAATTTGAAAATCTCCAGATGGAATCTTAATATGGCCATTGTGATTCACTAAAGCCAAAATACATCCATGAGGAAGATTTAGATTAGATACTGGCAATCTTGAAGCTTTAGAATCTTTATCTGCAACAAGTTCAATTGCTTCCATATCTAATGAACTAAAAAGCTGAATAACATGCTCTTTTTGGTCAATTCTAATAGATTTAATTCCTGCGTTAACACTAACATTATTTTTACTTACAATTGAACCAATTCCAAGGTCAGACATATTTCTAACATAGTCAGGGTTTGTTACATGAATGATTGATTGTTTTACTTTTAATTGTTTAGCTAATATTCCAGCTAATAAATTTAACTGTTGATCCTCTGTTACAGCCACAAATGAATCAACTTCTGAAATATTTTCTCCCCTTAAAAATTCAATATCTGTAGCATCTGAATTCAAAACTATTGTTTTATCTAACTCATTAGCAATTTGTGTTGCTTTTTCTTTTGATTTCTCAATCAGTCTCACTGACATGTCATCTTCAAGCATTGAAGAGACTAGCCTTCCAATTTTGCTCGCGCCAGCTATCATAACTCTTTTGGAGTCAGAGTTTCTTACCCCAAGCGTTTCAAGAAGTGAATTAAGATTCTTTGATTTAACAAAAAAGAAGACATAATCTTCAGGTTCAAATTTAAAAGTTGTTGAGGGGATTGTCATTTTCTCTCCTCTAATTACAGCAACTATTAAACTTTTAAAATCTTCGTTAGATTTGTGAAATTCTTCAACGGTCATACCAGCAAGCTTTGATCTATGATTTATTTTTTTTGAAAATAAAACAGCTTTTCCGCCCTCAAATTCATAAAACTTATCTGCGTAAGGATGCTTAACTAGTCTAATTATTTCTTTTGCAACCTCTTTCTCAGGATGAATTACCATATCTACCCCAAATTTTTCTGGAGGGATGGCGTTTCCATTTCTAGAGTAGTCTAAATCTCTTAATCGAGCTATTATTTTCTTAGCTCCAAGATTATGACACTGCAATGAAGATATAAGATTTGTTTCGTCTGAATTTGTTAAACAAAATACATAATCTGCATCGGCAACATTAATATTTTTTAGGAGCTTTTCATCAGAGCCGTTACCTTGATTTACAATTACATCTAAATGTTCATTTGCTCTTGAACATTTGGCATGATCAATATCGATTACTGATATATCGTAGTCTAACTCAATTAGTGATTTTGCAACGTGAAACCCTACTTCACCAGCGCCTATAATAACAATTTTCATGTCTGGAGGTAAATCTATAAAGAATTAATTCAAAAACAATACAAATTCGGTTATTTTTTTCTAAAAATTTCAGCACCAATATTGGTTAATTTTTTTTCGATTTTATCATAGCCTCTATCAATATGATATACTCTGCTTATTTTGGTAGTGCCTTTTGCACATAAAGCAGCGATAATTAATGCTGCAGATGCTCGAATATCTGTTGACATTACATCTGCTCCAATCAACTTCCTATCTCCTTCAATTATTGCAACAGAATCTTCAAGCTTAATATTGCACCCTAGACGGTTTAATTCCATTATATGCGTAAATCTATCGTAATAAATATTTTCTTTAATAGTCGAATTGCCTTTTGCTAAGCACATTAACATCATCCATTGAGCTTGTAAGTCGGTTGGAAAACCTGGGTATTCATTGGTCTCAATGTTTGTGGATAATATATTGTTCTTATTTGACATAATAACTATTGAGCTATCTTTTACTTCTAATTGAATATTGGCTTTTTGTAGACATTTTATCACGCTATCTAAGTGCTCAGGTATAATATTTGTTACTTCTACTTCGCCTTCAACAGCAGCAGCAGCAATTAAGAATGTTCCTGCTTCAATTCTATCTGGAATAACAGAAATACTTGAAATAGAGTTTAGAGAGCTGACTCCCTCAATTGTAAGGGTGTTAGATCCGATTCCTGAGATATTTGCCCCCATATTATTTAACATTTCACATAACTGTTGAATTTCAGGCTCTGATGCAGCATTTGTTATTGTTGTTGTGCCTTTAGCAAGTATTGCAACCATAACAACATTTCCAGTAGCCCCAACTGATATTTTAGGAAAATGAATTTTATTTCCAGTCAAATTACTTCCATCAGCAACAACATATCCGTTTTCAATGGAGATTTTTACTCCCAATGCCTTAAGTCCTTCTAAATGAAAATCTACAGGTCTAGGACCCCATGCACAGCCTCCAGGAAGAGATACTTTTGCCTTACCAAACCTTGCAAGCAATGGTCCAAGGACATAAAAAGATGCTCTCATTGTTTTGACTAAATCGTAAGGTGCAAATGGAGTATTAAGGTTTGATGAATCAACAAAAATTGAATTATCAGATTCAAAATTTACTTTTACTCCCATTTCTTCTAATAATTTAGACATAGTTATCGAGTCTGATAGAGTGGGAACATTAGATATTCTTAATTTACCCTTATTTAAAATGGCTGCAGCCATGATAGGAAGTACAGCATTTTTTGCTCCACTTACCTTAACAACACCGTTAAGTGTTTTTGATCCGTTAATTTCAAAATAATCCATTATTGCACTACGCAAAAAGCTACAGCATAGTTCCCGTCATGAGAAATTGAAATATCAACGACTGAGTCGTTTTTTAGGTCAACTCCTGGCTTACCGCTATCATAATTAAAAATCTCAATAGATTTAAAAGTTAGTTTGGAAGAATTTTCAGGTGTTGAAGTAGCTTTTCTTACAGCTTCCTTTGCTGCAAATCTACCAGAAAAGAACTGGGCTTCATTCTGTCTTGACTTTGCTTCTTTGATTTCGTTAGAAGAAAAAATCTTTTTTAAAAATCGTTCTCTTTTTGAAGAAATTAAAATTTCTTTAATTCTATTAACTGACACAATATCAATACCGGTAGACAAATTATTTTTCATTTTCAGCTTCTACAATATCTATTAATTCTGAAATATCGTCAATATCCCAGTTTGCTCCAGAATCTTTTACTCCAAAAGTGTCACCATATCTTGCAAAAATCGTTTTTATTCCTAAACTATTTGCCCCAACCACGTCTCTTTCTGGCCAGTCTCCAATCATTACTACTTCTTCCTTATTTAAGTCTAATTTTTCTAATACAAGATTGAATGGTTTTGGAGAAGGTTTCCTCTCTTTAGAGTCGTCAAAAGTAACAACCGCATCAAACATATGGTGTAAATTTAGATAATAAATTCTCATCCATGCTTCTCTACTGGGTGCATCAGATACAATAGCAAGCCTAATTCCAGATTTCATAAGGTGATTCAATGTTCGGTGAACGTTTGGATATGCTTTTAAATTTGCCTCTTTGCCTCTTCTGTAGGCTACAATGGCTGCAGCGAGGTATTTATTATCTACATAGCCGATTTGATCATTTAAAAACTTATCAAAAACTTGCTGATGCTCCCATCCTTCAGACTCATAAATGGACATAACTTTCTTGTAGGAATCTTCAATATCAATTTCGAGACCGGCTTCTTTCATTGATAAGAGGGCGTTCATTACCGCCTCTCTTTTCATTTTGATAAAATCTAAAAGTGTATTATCTAAATCAAATATTACAGCTTTGATCATTGCTCATATTTTTCAGGATTTCTTACACGATCAATTTCATATTCCGCCATCTTTCTCCAATCGCGATCATTTCTAGCTCTTTCAAAATGATTTATAGATGCATTTTTATTTCCTGAACCACTGCAATATTCAGCGATGCCGAGTTCAAACCAACCCCCACCGAAGTTCTTTTTCAGATCTGTAGATTCTAAGGCTGCTTCTTTAGCGGATTCGCAGTCACCTAGCTTATTGTATGCTTCCGCTAGATGAAACCATGATAGATGTTCTTTTGGTGCAATTTCCACAGCTTTTGACAATGCTTCTGCAGATTTTTCATAATTTTCGATTTTTGCATAAGTAATTCCAAGCGAATGATATGCAAATGAATAATTTGGCTTTACATCAATAGCCTTTTGAAAGCTTGAAATAGCTTTATCGAATTCTTCAGTGTCAATATAAATATCCCCTAAACTTTTGTGAGCTTTGTAATATTTACTATTCAAACGAACTGTTTCTTTAAATGAATTCATAGCATTTTCAATATCACCATTCTCTTTATAAGCAAGACCTAAACTATACCAACCTTTATCATACGTCTTTTTGATATCTAAAGCCTTTAAGTAATTTTCAATTGCCATCGATAAATTACCCATTTTTCTTTGAAGAACCCCAATCTGAAAATGAGCTTGGTATATTCTAGAATTTATCATAAGTACTTGATTATATTTTGTTAGCGCCGACTCAAGATTTCCATTTTTATAATCTTGATTTGCACTATTATAAAGCTTTTTAGCAACATTTGAGATTGATTTTTTAGATTTATCATATCCTGAATCTACTTGAAGGGATTTTTTATAAAAATCAACTGCTGTCATAAACTCTTTCTTTCCTTCATAGGCTTTTCCAGTTCCATATAAAGATTCTGCAGAATTTGGAACACTTTGAAGCACATCACCAAATCCTTGAATAGCATCATCAAATCTTCCATCCTGTACAGCTCTATTCGCGCTATTTCTCTTGTTTCTTAAGTTGTTAAGCCTATCAAACTCTGATCTAAACTTCTCGTTTGATTTATCTGCTTCAATTGCAGCTCTAATTTTTTCTCCAGCAAGCTCAATATTTCCAACCAAAAGAGCTTTTTGAGATTCTTCATATAATGCAACCGCCGAAGTTTGAGCGTACAAAGCAGAACAAGTTAAAAGTACTAATATGAAATTTTTCATTTTGTCACCTTATGTTTATTTCAAATTTTTCTTAATCTAATAATTCTTTTAAAAATAATGTTAAAAAAATATTCGTGCCGAAGGCGGGACTTGAACCCACACAGAGTTGCCTCCACTAGCCCCTCAAGCTAGCGTGTCTACCAATTCCACCACTTCGGCAAAAATTAGTTTGAGGAATCTTCTTCAGGAATCAACTCTCCCGCTGATGGAAGAGAAAATTCTTGTGGGATCATTTCATCAACCTGTCTTGATTCAGCATCTTTTTGCAAAATCGACTTGGATGATGGACTAGACTCTCCACTTAAAGCACCTATAAGCATTGCTAAACCAATAAATGCAATGCCTAAACCTGTTGTTAATTTTGTAATAAAATCATTAGCTCCAGATGATCCTAGCATAGAATTTGCTGTACCGCTCATCATAGAATTCAGTCCTCCTTGTCCAGATTGCATCAAAACAACCACAATCAAAAGAATGCTAATAATTGTATGTATCGTTATTAAAAATTGAACCATATTACCTCATTTTATTTAACATATTTTTAAACTTTTCAAAATCTGCGCTAGCACTTCCAATTAAAAACCCATCCAACAATGCAATTGATGATAGATCTTCAACAGAATTTTCGTCAACCGACCCTCCATAAAACAAACGAATGTTAGGCCTATCTTCATCGGAATATAACTCTTTTATTAAATTATTTATATATGAAAGAACATCTTCTATATATTGCTTTGAAGCAACTAATCCAGTTCCAATTGCCCAAACAGGCTCATAGGCTATATCAAGATTTTTTCCTCGAATTTGATCTGGTAAAATAGATAACTGTTTTTTAATTACTTCGAAAGTTTTTTTCTCTTCTTTTTCATCAAACTTTTCACCAATACATAGAATAGCTGAACCTATTTTATCTAGGCAATTATTAAGTTTTTTCTTAATTAATTCATCGTTTTCATTAAAAATAGTTCTTCTTTCAGAGTGACCTACAATACATGAATCTACTTTATGAGATGTAATAGAGTTTGAACCAGTAACAGCTCCAGAGATTAGCTCATCACAATCTTGCATTCCAATTTTAATATTATCAAACTCTTTGGCTAAATCTTGAACAATGCTAATAGCAATATGACTTGGAAAAATCATAATATCAAACTCTGAGAAAAGGTCTTTATTAGCATTAACTTTTAACATGAATTCTCTGGATTCATTGCTATTAAGGTACATTTTCCAGTTTGCAGCAAATATTTTCTTATTCATTTTTTTAACATCTCCAATGCTTGAAGTTTTTTACCAGATAGCATTTCTAAGCATGAACCACCTCCAGTAGATACATGGGAAAACTGTTCAATTAAACTATCATTGTAATTTCTTATAGCAGCTACAGTATCTCCGCCTCCAACAATTGAAGTTAATTGGTTTTCTATGATAGCATCAACAATTCTATTCGTTCCAACTGCAAAATTAGGATTTTCAGCTACCCCTACAGTACCATTCCATAATAAAGTTTGTGACGAAGATATAATATCAGTAAATAGCTTTATAGATTTCTCTCCAATATCCTCGCAAATCATATTTTCCGGAATATCTTTAGCATCAGCAACATTAATGTTACCAGACCCAAATGAATCAAGCTCTCCTGTAAAATCTATTGGAAGGATAATATTGGTTCCTTTTTTATTGGCTTCTTTTAATAATTTTTTTGCTAAATCAACCTTATCCTTTTCAGCTAAAGAAATACCGATTTTTTTGTTCATTGCGAGCAAAAATGTATTTGCCATAGCACCACCAATAATAATATTGTCTGCAAAATCTAAAAAATTCTCAATTACAGCAATTTTTGTATCTATTTTTGATCCTCCAATTATTAATGAAAGTGGTTTTAATGGATTTGAAAGCTCTTCAGAAAGAAACTTCATCTCCTGTTCAATTAGAAGACCTATTCCCTTTGTTGCAAAATGTTTTGTAATACCAGAGTTTGAAGCATGATCTCTGTGAGCAGTTCCAAAAGCATCGTTTATATAAATAGAGCCATGCCTAGCTAACTGTGAAGCAAAATCTGAATTATTTTCAGTTTCTTCGTTATAAAATCTTAAATTTTCCAGTAAATGTATTTCACCATCTTTTAAGTTTTTTGAAACATCGATAGCATCTTCGGATATGCAGTCTTCAGAAAATTTTATTGGCATTTCTAATAATTCAGCTAGCTTCTCACCTGCAGGAATAAGAGAAAATTTACTATTAACTTTTCCCTTAGGTCTTCCCATATGAGACATTAAGACTACTTTTGCTCCTTGATCTAAGCAATACTTTATGGTAGGAATAGATTTAAGTATTCTATAATCGTCAGTGACTAATTCGTTTTCAACTGGAACATTATAGTCAACTCGAATAAGAACTGTTTTCCCAGATGTCGTATTTGACGACTTAAAATCTATTGAAGAAATCTTACGCAACATGACTGCATAAGATACAAATTAATTTAAACAATTCCTTGGTCAATCATGGAATCTGCAACTCTTACAAATCCACCAATATTTGCCCCATCAACATAGTTTACAAAGTCATCTTTTTTACCATATTTAACACAGGTGTTATGTACACGTTGCATGATTTCTTTAAGCAAACCATCAACCTTATCTCTAGTTAATGGAATTCTTGTACTATTTTGACTCATTTCAATACCTGAAATAGCTACTCCACCAGCATTTGCTGCTTTACCTGGTCCAAATAATATTTTTTGATTGATAAAGTGACGGACAGCATTTGTTGTTGAAGGCATATTCGCGCCTTCTGCAACCACATAACAACCATTATCAGTTAGCTGTTTAGCATCATCAAGATTTAGTTCATTTTCTGTAGCACAAGGTAATGCGACATCACATTTAATTGACCATGGACGCTTACCTTCAACATATTCTACATTGAATTTTTTAGCATATTCAGAAATTCTAGCTGATCTGACTCTTTTTAACTTTTTAACATATTCAATTTTTTCTTGGGTTATTCCATCAGGATCATGAATAAATCCACTTGAATCAGAAAGGGTTACTGGTTTAGCGCCAAGATCAATTAATTTTTCACAAGCAAATTGAGCAACATTTCCTGAACCAGACACTGTAACAGTTTTACCTTTTAAGGAATCTTTTCTAGTTTCCAACATTTCTAAAACAAAATAAACTAAACCATATCCAGTTGCTTCAGGACGAATTAAACTTCCTCCCCAATTAGTGCCTTTTCCTGTTAGAACACCGGTAAATGAATTTCTAATTTTTTTATATTGACCGAACATATATCCAATTTCTCTACCTCCTACTCCAATATCTCCAGCAGGAACATCAGTTCTTCTACCAATATGCCTATAAAGTTCATTCATAAATGCATAACAAAAATTCATTATTTCTTTATCAGATTTTCCTTTTGGGTCAAAATTTGAACCCCCTTTACCTCCACCAAGGTTTAAGCCAGTTAAACTATTTTTAAAAACTTGTTCAAAGGCCAAGAATTTTAATACTCCTAGATTGACGTTAGGATGAAATCTTAAACCACCTTTATATGGACCAATAGATGAATTAAATTGGATTCTGTAACCTAAATTTACATGAACATCATTCTTATCGTCCATCCATGGAACTCTAAAAATAATTGTTCTATCTGGTACAATTATTCGATCAAGAATATTAAACTTACAATACTCTTCATTGCTAGCAGCAGTATCCCAAATTGAATGTATTACTTCTTCAACAGCTTGATGGAATTCTTTTTGATCTGAGTATTTATCAATAACTGAGTCTAAAAAAAATTTTTTTGATTTATATTTCATTGAGTTAGTTTTCTCCTATTTATTGCGTCAATGATTGAAATTACAAAACATTAAAAAAAAGCAAAGAGTTTTTTAAAAAAATTTAAAAAATAAAATAATTTAGACATTTAATTCTGAGTGATATAACTTTAGCCGTTTATGGCGGAGTAGCTCAGTTGGTTAGAGCAGCGGAATCATAATCCGAAGGTCGGGAGTTCAAATCTCTCCTCCGCTACAAAAGAATCAATCAATTCTATCTCATCCTTAGTAAGCACTGATTTGTAATATTTATTACTATATTTTTTATTGTAATTGCTGTCATGTTGTATACTTTCATCTGGAATGTGAATCTGAGAACTTTTACCCTTATTTAAAGATTGTGAAAGTTGAATTATTTCATCAGAAACCTCCAATTCAAGCCATTTCAATACATTTGTAATTTCTTCAATAGGATTAGTAGAAAATTTTTGTTGTGAAAAAAAATATAAGTTTTTGTTTGGATTTATATTGTTTATATAATGGTAAAACAATTCATAGAACTGTATTGCTCCTATTACATTGCTTGATATTTTATTACTAGCTTTAAACCTGTAAGATTTTATACTGTTTAGTGGAAAAAAATTTATTAAATCTTCAAACTCTTTAAAGTCCCACTTCATTCTTTTGAAACTAGAAGCTAGAGGCAGTAAAGGTCTGTGACAAATTATCACTTTATGATTTAAGCATAGCTCTTTTGAACTAAATAATAAAAATGGATCTTTTATCAATAATTGATTAGCACTTGAGTTTTTTTTAGCCCTGAAATAGGATAAAGAGCTTTCATTCCCAAAGAAAGTTTTAAAAATTCTTTTCGCTAAACTATCATTCTTTAAATATCCTTTGTTAAAACTAGATTTAAATTGTACAAGATTTTTAAAAATCGATTGGAATTCTTCAACAGAAATATTCTTGCCAGGATAAGGGTAATTGAATTGAACATCAATTATGCCTTGATTCGCGTTAAATGGCTCGTAAATCATCGAAAAACCTTTAATAGATGATATTACACTACCTAAGGGAGTTGTTCCAGATCTAGGTATACCAGAAATGATTATTGGTTTTTTGATATTTTTCATATTTTTAGAATAATGTTATCATCTAAAAATAAAGAAAAAATATATATAAAATGTATCGAAAGTGTTAAAAGCACATCTAAAAGTAATAAGCTTAAATTTATCTCAAAATTTCTTTTTGAATCATTTGATAGTTGGATTTTTTGCGGTTTTTATTTGCAAGAAAATGATAAACTACTCGTATCAGAATATAGTGCAAACAAAATACCTTGCAGTCCTATTGAATTTAATGGTGTATGTGGTACTGCAATTTTAAAAAATAAAATTTTAAATATTGAAGATGTAAACACTTTTCAAGGTCACATTGTATGTGATAAAGATAGCAAATCAGAGCTTTGCATTCCCTTTGATATTGACGACATAAAATATGTTTTGGATGTTGATTCAAACATATACAATGCTTTTAGTGAAATTGATGAGAAATACTTAGTAGAAATTATTAAAGAAATTTAATTATTCTTTAACTTCTTCTTCAGCCGAAGAGTCTTCACTAACATCTACTACTTCTTCAGTATCAAAATTAAATTTGTCTACGAATTCAATAAAAGATATTTTAGCTGCATCATTTACTCTTGATCCAAGCTTGATAATTCTAGTATAACCTCCAGGTCTATCAGTGTAGCTCGGAGCAATTACATCAAAAAGAGTCTTAACTGCATCATCATTGTGAATTTTTTTCAAAACTTCACGCCTATTATGAACAGTATGATTTTTAGCTTTTGTAATCATTGGTTCAATAAATTTTCTTAGTTCTAGAGCTTTTTGATGCGTTGTCTTAATGCGTTTGTGTTCAATTAATGAACTAGCAAGGTTGGACATCATAGCTTTTCTATGTGCAGATAATTTACCAAACTTTCTTGATGATATTCTTTTTCTCATTATGCTTCGTCTTCGGTGTAAGGACTAGTATCCATTCCGAACTTTAATCCCATTGTTTCAAGTTTTTCAATAAGCTCATTTAATGACTTTCTTCCGAAATTCTTATACTCAAGCATTTCAGCTTCATCCTTATCAACAAGTTCACCAATTAAAGTAATACCTGCTGCTTCTAGACAATTGTGACTTCTTACTGAAAGTTCCATTTCATCAATAGATGATTCTAGAAGTTTACGAATTTGTAGAATTTCTTCACTTACAGGTTTATCTATTTCAAGAATTGATGGATTACTTATTGAGTTAATAATATTATAATGCTCTGATAAAACAGATGAACAATAACTTACTGCATCAATCGGAGTAATTGATCCATCTGTTGTTACGTTTAATGAAAGCATTTCTGTGTCTTCTTTTGCTCCTGGAAGCGGAGAAACATTAAAAGAAACTTTTGTCACTGGATTAAAAATACTATCTATAGGTATCATCCCAACTGGGGAGTTATTTAATTTATTCTCCTCGCTTGATTTATAACCCTTTCCAATTCCAAGTCTCAATTCAACTTCAAGTATTGTACCTTTAGCAATATCTGTGATATGATGATCTGGATTTAAAATAGTGAAATCATCGCTAACAGCCTGAATATCAGCAGCTGTAAAAGCATTAGGACCTTTAACTTTTAAAAATATTGGTTCAATTTTACTCTCAAACAAATGAAAACGTACGCCTTTTAAATTCATTATAAAATCAGCAACGTCCTCTGTTACCCCGTCAATAGTGGAAAATTCATGATGAGCACCTTCAATTTTAACATTAGTAATTGCCGCGCCAGGCACAGCCGTAAGAAGAGCTCTTCTTAAAGAATTACCGATAGTAATTCCATAACCCCTATCTAAAGGTTTAATAGTAAAATTACTAGAATTATCTCCAGTAACTTTATGTGAAATTTTAAATTTTAAATCGTTACTCATATCTCTTCCTTTATCTTGAATAGTATTCAACAACTAATTGTTCGTTCATAGTTAAATCAATTTCATCTCGTTCTGGAAAACTAACAAATGTTCCTTCCATTTTTGCCTTATCGACAGATAACCATGAAATGTTTAAATCGCCTTTTACCATTTTAATAGCATTTAAAATAATATCTAATTTTTTACTCTTATCTCTTACTGTAACTAAATCGCCAGGCTTTAATCTAAACGAAGCAATATTAACTTTTTTATTATTTACTAAAAAATGACCATGACTAACTAACTGTCTTGCAGCTGGTCTCGTCGGAGCAAAACCTAGCTTATATATTACATTATCTAATCTAGATTCAAGCATAACAAGAAGATTAAGTCCAGTTTCACCTTTCATTTGAGAAGCTTTTTCAAAATAGTTCCTAAACTGTTTTTCAAGCATTCCATAAGTAAATTTAATTTTTTGTTTTTCTTTTAACTGAACAGAATATGTGGAGAATCTTTTACCAGACTTACCATGCTGTCCTGGACCATACCCTTTTTTTGATAACAATCTATCAAACTTAGGATTTCCGAAAATATTTACTCCAAGTTTTCTAACTAACTTCCCTTTAGGTATATTTAATTTTGCCATTCTTTATACTCTTCTCTGTTTTTTAGGTCTACATCCGTTATGTGGTAATGGCGTAACATCAGAAATTGATGTAACTTGCAACCCCGCAGCAGATAAAGCTCTTATAGCTGATTCTCTTCCTGCTCCGGGACCTTTAACTCTTACTGCAACAGTAGTCATCCCCATACTTACTACTTCACTTGCGACTTTATCTGAAGCAACAGTTGCTGCATAGGCAGTGTTTTTTCTAGAACCTTTAAAGCCTGCCTTTCCTGCTGTTGCCCAAGCAACAACATTACCAAATTCATCTGAAACTGTAATATTTGTATTATTAAATGTTGCTTTAATATGTACAATACCGTTTGGATTAATTTTTTTCTTTTTCTTATTAGATCTAGTCTGCGTCGCCATATTATACTGCCTTCTTACCTAATGAAATTGTTTGTCTTTTCTTACTTCTTTTTGTACGAGAATTGGTTTTAGTTCTTTGTCCTCTAACTGGCAGAGATTTTCTATGTCTAACACCTCTGTAGCTACCAATGTCTTGTAATCTTTTAACATTTTTTAAATTTTCACTTCTAAGCTCACCCTCAATAAGAAGCTTTAAGTCTACTATAACTTTTCTGATTTCATCTTCTTGTTTTGATGATAAATCAGTAACGCGAGTATTAGGATCAACTTTAGCTTGCTCACAAATATTAAGGGCAGTCTTTAATCCAATTCCATGTACATATCTTAAAGAATATGCTACTTTTTTATCTTTCGGTATATCTACACCTGCTATTCTAGCCATTATCCTTGCCTCTGCTTAAATCTAGGGTTTTTCTTATTAATTACGTAAATACGTCCTTTTCTACGGACGATAATACAATCTCTAGTTCTTTTTTTAACTGAAGCTTTTACTTTCATAATTATTGCCTAAATGTTATTCTTCCTCTACTTAAATCATAGGGAGATAGTTGTAAATCAACTTTATCTCCAGGAAGCATTTTAATAAAATGCATTCTCATTTTGCCACTTACATGAGCTAAAACTTCATGCTCTTTTCCTCCAAGATTTATGGTTACCCTAAATCTTGCTCCAGGTAAAGCTTCCTTAATAGTACCTTCTACTTCTATAGATTCTTGTTTTGCCATTTTTTCTTACGTTAAAATTCTGGGTTGGAAGTTAGTAATAAGAATTGAATGTTCAAAGTGTGCACTTGCACAGCCATCTTCCGTCCTAATTGTCCATCCATCGCTATCAGTTTTAATATGTCTAGATCCTACATTTACCATAGGTTCAATAGCTAAACACATTCCTTCTTTCAATTCAACATTTAAATCTGAAGTTACAGGGTTAGAAAAATTTGGAACTTGAGGCTTAATATGTAATTGCCTACCAATACCGTGACCAACCAACTCTCTAACAATTGAAAAGCCTTCAGATTCAACATATTCTTGTATTGAATTGCTTATATCAAATATTTTATTTCCAATAACAGCATTTTTAATCCCAATTTCTAATGCTTTTTTTGTTACATCTAATAATCTTTGCTTTTCTTCAGATATTTTACCTACAGCTATTGTTCTTGCTGAATCGCTATAAAAATCATTTTTAATTACTCCACAATCAATACTTACAATTTGTCCTTCAACAAGTACTACATCTTTTGGGATTCCATGAACGATTTCATCATCAATGGAAACTGTTAGAGTAGCTGGGAATCCATCATATCCTTTAAATGCAGGTTTGGCATTACATGAACTAATGTAATTTTCAGCTATTTTATCTAACTCTAAAACTGATTGACCTGGGAAAATACTTTTCTCTACCAAATCAAGAGTATCTGAAAGAATCTGACAGCTTTCAGATATAGCATTAACTTCAATATGATTATTAATATCAACCACGTCTACTTCGCACCTTACCTTTAGTTAAAAAACCGTCATAATGTCTTGACAATAAATGAGACTCTATCTGACTTAAAGTATCTAATCCAACTCCAACAACAATAAGTAAGCTTGTTCCGCCAAAAAATGATGCATAAGCATAATCTAATCCAGCAAATTGCTGAAGGAAATATGGCATAAGAGCTATAAAACCTAAGAAACAAGCGCCCGGTAGTGTAACTCTAGTTAAAATATTTTCAATAAACTCTGCAGTCTTTTTTCCTGGTTTAACACCAGGGATAAAACCACCCTGTTGTTTTAAGGTTGAAGATACTTGATTTGGATCAAATTGTAATGCAGTATAAAAATAAGTGAAAAATATAATCAACAATGCAAACATCGTATTAGAAAACCAGTGATCCATAGCAAATAAGGAGATAAAGTTTGATTGAGTTGCATCCTGTCCAAAAAACGTTGCAATAGTACCTGGAATTAGAATTATGGATTGAGCAAAAATAATTGGAATTACTCCAGCAGTATTAATTTTTAAAGGTAAGTAAGTATTCTGACCTCCATATACTTTACGACCTACAATTCTTCTTGCGTACTGAACAGGAACTTTTCTTACGCCTTGTTGAACCAAAATAATCATCATCACTAAAAAGAAGAAAAGAAGCATTAAAAATAATTCAGAAAGAATTCCTCTGACACCTTGTTGAAAATATGATATCTCAGAAATTACTACGTTTGGAAATCCAGCGATAATACCGACCATAATAATTAAAGAGATACCATTTCCAATTCCGTGTTCCGTAATTTTTTCACCAAGCCATAACAAAAGCATAGTACCAGTAGTAATACTTACTACAGCAGTAAATCTAAAAAGAAAACCTGGATCTAAAACAATACCGTAGCTTTCAAGTAATAAAGCGATAAAAATAGATTGAACAAACGCTAAAACTACAGTTCCATATCTTGTTATTTGAGTAATTTTTGCTCTTCCGCTCTCACCTTCCATAGCTAGTCTTTGAAAATAAGGAAGTGTAGTTTGTAAAATTTGAATAACAATAGAAACAGAAATATAAGGCATAATCCCTAAACCAAAAATTGCAGCTTGACCAAATGCTCCACCAGTGAACAAGTTGAATAAACCAAAGAATGTATCATTTAAAGATTCCATTGTTTGTCTTAATGCGTCAGGATTAATACCTGGAATTGGCACCTGAGAACCAAGTCTTACAATTACTAGAATACCTAAGGTAAATAAAATTTTTCTCCTAAGCTCTGGTATTGCAAAAATATTTCTTATTTTTTCAATCACAGAGTGGTAGCCTTTCCTCCAGCATCCTCAATTTTTTTTGCTGCAGAATCGCTAAATGAAGATGCAGTAACATTAACCGCTTTATCAATGGATCCGTTTCCTAATACTTTAACTGGTGCAAAACTAGAAGAAATAAGTCCATTTTTTGACATTACTTCAGCATCAACATTCTTCACTTTAAGTTTAGAAATTTGTGATAGGTTAACTATTTCAAATGTTTTTGCAAAATTAGAATTGTTAAATCCTCTCATTGGTACTCTTCTATGTAGAGGCATCTGACCACCCTCAAACCAAAAACGGTATTTGTGACCACTTCTCTGACCGGCGCCTTTATGACCTCTACCAGCAGTAGTTCCTAAACCAGAACCATGACCTCTTCCAACTCTTTTAGATTTTTTGAGCGCATCTGTTGGTTTAACTAGTTTCATACTTCTTCTACCTTTACTAAATAATCAATTTTCTTAATCATACCCACGATAGCGTCATTTGCTTCTAGAATAACTGATTTATTCATTTTAGTGAGCCCTAATGCATCAAGCGTAGCTTTAGCTTTTCTTGAATATCCAATTCTGCTTTTAATTTGTGTTATTTTTAATTGTTTTTTAGCCATTTTTAAATCTCAAAAAGTGTTTTAGGTGTTTTTCCTCTCTTCTTAGCTACAACTCTAACATCTTGTAAGCTAGTTAATGCATTCATGACAGCTTTTGCAACATTCATAACATTGTTAGACCCTAATACTTTTGAATAAATATTATTAATTCCAACTTGCTCCATAATTAATCTTACCGCAGAACCAGCAATGATACCTGTACCATAGGGAGCAGGCTTTAATAAAACTCTACTAGCTCCATGCTTTCCAATTATTTCATGAGGAATAGTATAGTTTATTACTGGAACTTTGACCAAATTCTGTCTAGCATTTTCTTTAGCCTTATTTATTGAGACAATAACCTCATTAGCTTTTCCAGAACCAATACCAACATACGATTTACCGTCACCAATAACTACAAGAGTAGAAAAACTAAACCTTTTTCCACGTGAATTAACCTTAGCTACTC
Organism: uncultured Fidelibacterota bacterium; assembly: GCA_902525615.1. Taxonomy (GTDB): domain Bacteria; phylum Fidelibacterota; class Marinisomatia; order Marinisomatales; family Marinisomataceae; genus Marinisoma. The sequence goes on along the minus strand of CABZHT010000003.1, from coordinate 75,420 downwards.
TATTAATTCTGATAACTGATTCTTCTTTTAAATCAAGTTCTGAAAAATTTATCATACTCATTTATACTCCATCTTAAAATTTAAGACCACCTTCTCTGGCTGCATCAGCTAAAGATTTAACTCTTCCGTGGTACCTAAATCCATTTCTATCGAAATAAATTTTATTAATCTTTTTTCCTTTTACTCTTTTGGAAAGAGAAGCCCCAACAAGTGCAGCAAGTTCAGTTTTAGTCACCTTTTTCTTTGAATACTCTTTCTCTTTTGAAGAAGCAGAAACAATAGTCTTTTGACTGAAATCATCAATGATTTGCGCTTCAATATGATTAGTACTCTTAAAAATACATAATCTCATTTCATCTTTATTAGCAAAAGCTTTTTTTGATCTTTTTCTTCTTCTTAAATATTGTTCTTTTTTAAGCTTTAAAGCTATCATTATTCGCCCCCTCCTACTGTTTTACCTTGTTTTGAACGAACATATTCATCCTTATATCTAATACCTTTTCCTTTATATGGCTCAGGCTTCTTTAAAGATCTAATCTTAGCAGCAACTTGACCAACTAACTGTTTATCAGCGCCTTTAATTTCAAGCGAGGTTTTGTTAGCTACTGCTTCAATACCTTCCGGCAAATCAAATGCAATATCATGTGAAAAACCTAATTGAAATATTAACCTATTGCTCTGAGACTTGACATTAAAACCAACTCCAATAATTTCAAGTTGTTTTGAAAAACCATTTGTAACACCTTCAATAGCATTAGAAATTAACTGTCTTGTAGTGCCATGCATAGATTTTGCAACTTTATCTTCAGAATTTCTTGAAATATTCATGACTTTATCATCAATGTCGACAGAAATTTCGTCACATAAATTTACCATAAGACTTCCATTAGAACCTTTAACCATTAACTGGCTTTCTTTTTTTTCTAAAGAAACGTCATTAGGAATATTAATTAATCTATTTCCAACTCTTGACATACTACCAAACGTTGCAGAGCAACTCTCCTCCAACTTTTAATTCTCTAGCTACTTTATTACTTACTACTCCTTTAGGAGTTGATAAAACGCTGATTCCCAAACCATTTAAAACTCTTGGAATTTCAGAACATGTAACATACACTCTTTTTCCAGGTTTACTAATTTTTTCAATTGTTGTAATAGCAGGAGAATTTTCATTATATCTGAGATATAATCTAATATCTTCTTTGCTATCTTCTTTATCTACAAAAACAAAGTTGTCTATATAACCTTCTTCTTTGAGAACAAGAGATAATCTTTTCTTTAAAGTGGATGAAGGTACATCAACCCATCTCTTTTTTGCAACATAACCATTTCTAATTCTAGTACAAAAATCTGCTATTGGATCTGTCATTGACATATATTTCTCCTACCAACTTGCCTTAGTTACACCCGGTAATTCACCTTTGAGTGCAAGCTCTCTGAATGTTATTCTTGATAATCCAAATTTTCTCATGTATCCTTTTGGCCTTCCTGATACAGCACAACGATTTGTTAACCTTGAAGCACTGGAAGATCTAGGAAGTTTTTGCATTTTAATAATAGCTTTCTCTTTCTCTTCATCTGATACATTTGGATTTTTAATTATCGCTCTTAATTCTTTTCTTAGTTCAAAATGTCTTTGAACTTTTTTCTGTAAATGAAACTCTCTAACAATTTTTGATTTTTTAGCCATCCTGCTCCTCAATATTGTTTACAACATTTTTTTCCCTAATAGGTAAACCCATCGCTCTCAATAGCTCATAACAAATATCATCACTTGAAGATGAAGTTGTAATAATTACATCCATACCTCTAATTGAATCAACTTTATCATAATCTATCTCAGCAAAAACAACTTGCTCTTTAATACCAAAACTATAATTACCCATACCATCAAAAGACTTGAAAGACAAACCTCTGAAATCTCTAGTTCTAGGTAATGCAACTGCACACAATCTTTCTAAAAACTCATACATAAAGTCTTTTCTAAGATTAACTTTACAACCAACAGGGAAACCTCTTCTTACCTTAAAGTTAGAAATATCCTTTTTTGCAGTAGTAATAACAGGCTTTTGACCAGTTATTAACATCAACTCTTCTAAGGCAGACTGCAATGCCTTTTTATTGTTTTTAGCATCTCCAATTCCAATATTTAAAGTGATTTTCTCAATTTTTGGAACTTGCATAATGCTAGTGAATTCAAACTTTTTCATTAAATGAGGTCTAACTTCATCTAAATATTTTTTCTTATAATTTGGAACACTCATCATTTATCCTAATTCTTTGCCACTTCTCTTTGAAACTCTAACTTTAGATTTATCATCAAGAATTTTATAACCAATTCTTGAAACATCATCACCTTCCAGAGCCATCAAGTTAGAAACATGTAACGATCTTTCTCTTTCTGAAAAGCCTCCTTGTGGATTTTCTTGAGTAGGACGTACTGCTCTTTTTGTTAATGCAACACCTTCAACAATTGCTCGCTGAGAGTGAGGAATTACTTTTAACACTTTTCCAGTCATGCCTTTGAAGTTTCCAGAAACAACTTTAACCATCATATCTTTTTTAATTTTCATTTATAATACCTCTGGGGCCATTGAAATAATTTTCATATACCCGCCTTCTCTTAATTCTCTTGCTACAGGACCAAAAATTCTTGTTCCTTTTGGCTCATTCTGAGCATTTAATATTACTGCAGCATTGTCATCAAATCTAATATATGAACCATCTCTTCTTCTGACTTCTTTTTTTACTCTAACAACAACAGCTCTTGCAACTTCGCCCTTTTTAACCATACCGCCAGGAGTAGATGATTTAACAGATACAACTATAATATCTCCAATACTCGCATATCTTTTCTTTGAACCGCCCAATACTTTGAAGCATTGTACAACTTTTGCTCCAGAATTATCTGCTACTTTTAATCTTGTTTCCTGTTGAATCATTATTTTTTACTACCGCTAATAAGCTTAGAAGCTCTCCATCTTTTAGTCTTGCTCAAAGGTTTAGAAGCAACTATTTGAACAGTGTCTCCGACATTAAATGCGTTCTTTTCATCATGAGCATAGTATTTTTTAGATTTTTTCATATATTTCTTATAAAGCTTGTGTTTCACAAGTCTTTCAACGCTCACTACAACAGTTTTGTCCATTGCATTTGAAATAACTTTTCCTACCATTCTTTGAGCATTTCTATCCATTAATTATTTTCTCCATTTAAAGATAATTCTTTTAATATAGTATTTATCTTAGCATTCTCTTTTTTCATTTCAGAAATAAGCTTGTAATCTTCTAATTGTTGAATAGATTTTTGGAAACGATACTTTTGTAAACTTTCCATGTTATCAACCAATCTTGATTTCAAGTCATTTTCAGACAATTTTCTAAGATCTTCAATTTTCATCTAAACCTCTTCTAGATACTAATTTTGTTTTGATTGCTAGCTTATTTCCAGCAATTCTAAAAGCTTCTTGAGCCAATTCTTTTGATATTCCTTCAACTTCAAATAAAATTCTTCCTGGTCTTACATTAGCTACCCAATATTCAGGAGAACCTTTACCTTTACCCATTCTAGTTTCAAGAGGTTTCTTTGTAATAGGTTTATCTGGAAAAATTCTAATCCACATCTTTCCTACTTTTCTTACTCTTCTAGATATAGAAATTCTTGTTGCTTCTATTTGTCTAGCAGTGATCCATCCTGGCTCCATTGCTTTCATGCCATAACTACCAAAGTTTACTTCGGTACCACCTTTAGCCATTCCTTTACGGTTTCCTCTGTGAACTTTTCTATATTTAATCTTTTTTGGTTCTAACATTATTTTTTAGCCTTTGAAAATCCGTTACAAATCCAAACTTTGATTCCAATAATACCGTAAGTAGTATAAGCTTCAACAAGTGCATAATCTATATCTGCTCTCAAAGTATGAAGAGGTACTCTTCCCTCCATAAATCTTTCAGATCTTGCAATTTCAACACCGCCTAATCTACCAGATACATTAATTCTAATTCCTTCAGCACCCATTCTCATAGTTGATTGCATAGTTTTATTTAAAACTCTTCTGTATGGCATTTTTTTAATCAACTGAGATGCAATATTTTGGCCAACCAATTCTGCATTTAACTCTGGACGTTTTACTTCGTTGATATTTAGATGTATATCTTCAGTATTACATAACTTAGAAACTTCTTTTTTCAGTTTAGCAACTTCTTCACCGCCTCTACCAATTACAATACCTGGTCTAGCGGTATGTATCGTGACGGTAATTGCTTGAGAAGTTCTTTCAATATTTACAGAAGCAACTGAAGCGTCTTGCAGTCTTTTCTTCAAATACTTTCTTAACTTAATATCTTGAGCCAAATCAGTAGCATAGGCATTCTTCTTTGGAAACCAATTGGAAGTCCAATTTTTATTAATTTCTAATCTAAGTCCTTTTGGATGTGTCTTTTGTCCCATTTATTTACCCTATAACAATTTTTAAGTGACTGGTTCTTTTCTTAATTCTGTTTGCTCGCCCTTGCGCTCTTGCTCTAAATCTTTTTAATGCTGGGCCTTCATCAACAGTAATAGTTTTTACATTAACTGAATTCATATCAAGATTAAAATCTTCGTTATTATCAGCATTAGCAATAGCTGAAGATAAAGTTTTTAAAATAATAGCTGCACCTTTTTCTTCCATATGGCTTAAAGAGTTAAGAGCTTTATTTACATTTAAACCTCTTACTAAATCAGCTACTTTCCTTAGTTTTTTTGGAGAAATTCTAACACTATTTGCTTTTGATACAATTTCCATTATTATTTTTTCTTTCTATCTCCAGAATGAATTCTAAATGTTCTTGTTGGAGAAAATTCACCTAGTTTGTGACCTACCATATTTTCAGTAATGAAAACTGGAATAAACTTATTACCATTATGAACGGCAAACGTATGGCCTACAAAGTCTGGAAGAATAATTGAGTTTCTAGCCCAAGTCTTAATAACAGACTTTTTTGAAGATTCTTCCATTTTATGAACCTTTTTTAAAAGCTTCATATCAATATGAGGACCTTTTCTAATGGATCTAGCCATTAATCATTTCTCCTTTTAATAATTAAAGCATTTGATTTTTTATTCTTTTTACGGGTTTTTAAACCTTTTGTTTGCTTACCCCATGGTGAAACAGGATGTCTACCTCCAGAACTTTTACCTTCACCACCACCCATTGGATGATCAACTGGATTCATCGCGACACCTCTAACTTTTGGTCGTCTTCCAAGCCATCTTGATCTTCCAGCTTTTCCTGAACGAACCAATTCGTGTTGTTTATTTCCTACAACACCGACAGTTGCTAAACATTTTTCAGGAACCATTCTAACTTCTCCTGATGGCATTTTAAGAGTAACATAATTGTTGTCATGAGCCATAACTTGAACATATGCGCCTGCGCTTCTAGCCATCTGCGCTCCTTTTCCAGGAATCATTTCGATATTATGAACAAATTGTCCAGATGGAATATTTTTTAACTGCATAGCATTTCCAGTTTTTAGCTCAGCCTTTTCGCTTGAAATAATTTTATCTCCAACTTTTAAACCATTAGGTTGAATAATATATCTTTTCTCACCATCGATATAGTGAATTAAGGCAATAAATGCACTTCTGTTTGGATCATATTCAATTGTTGCTACTTTACCTTCGATATCAAATTTATTTCTTTTAAAATCGATGATTCTATAGCTTCTTTTATGTCCACCGCCTCTTCTTCTAGAAGTGATACGACCTTTATTATTTCTGCCACCAGTTTTCTTAAGTTTTCTTACCAAAGATTTCTCTGGCTTATCAGTTGTAATTTCTGAAAAATCTGGTCTAGAAGTAAATCTAGATGCTGGAGTTACTGGTTTAAGTTGTCTAATAGCCATTTAAAATACCTATACGCTAAATAAATCTATATTATAACCATCAATTAATGTAACAATGGCTCTTTTTTTACTCTTAGCAAATCCATCAGTTCTTATAGTTCGACCATTACTTTTAACTGTCATTTGCTTTGCTTTACCTTTTATGTTAGAAATTGCAACCTTAGAAACTTTTACATTGAATTTTTCTTCAACAGCTTTTTTAACATCAATCTTATTGATATTAAAAGGTACCTCAAAAGCATATTTATTTTCTGTTTCTTGTAGGGCTGTCATCTTTTCAGTAACAATAGGTCTAATCAAAATCTTTGAAAAATGCTTCATTAGTTTTTACCTCCAAATCTATTTGAAAGATCCTCTAATCCAGATACATCAACAAGTATTAACTCATTATCAAATAAATCTTTAATTGAACAAGAATTAGCTTTAACTAATGAAACGTAAGGTACATTTCTTGATGCTAGAGACAGATTATCATCAATTACTGAAGAGATAATTGTTAACTTTCTACCATCAAGATTATTTTTTCTTAAAAAAGATATAAATTCTTTGGTTTTAGGTTGATTAGGAAATGATTCAACCACTTTAAATGAATCATTTTTAACCTTATCAGATAATATGCATTTAAAAGCAAGCTGCTTAGTTTTAGCATTAACTTTTTTGAAGTAATATTTAGGGCTTGGACCAAAAATGACACCTCCGCCTCTATTCAATGGAGATCTGCTAGTACCTTGTCTAGCGTTACCAGTACCTTTCTGTCTAAAAGGCTTTTTACCTCCACCAGAAACCAAAGATCTGTTTTTAGATGAACTTGTTCCTTGTCTAGCATTATTCATTTCTGCAACAACAGACTGATAAACTGCTTGCGAGTTCATTGCAACTTTGAAAACATTGTCTTTCAAATTAAAATCTTTACTAGTATCTATTGATTTAATCTTCATTTTTTAAACAAAAATACTGGTGAATTATTTGCACCAGGAATTGATCCCTTAATAAATAGTAAATTATTTTTATTGTCAATATCTACTATTTCTAAATTTTTAACTGTTACATTATCTGAGCCCATTCTTCCAGCCATTCTCATGCCTTTAAATACCCTTGAAGGCCATGATGCTTGTCCAATAGAACCTGGAGCTCTTTCAGTATGCTTATTACCATGAGTCGCATCTTGTCTTGCAAAGTTGTGTCTTTTAATAGTTCCTGCAAAACCTTTACCTTTAGATTTTGCTCTTACATCAATTATTTCACCAACATTAAAAATTGAAGCATCAAATTGTTGTCCAAGCTTATATTCAAAATCTTCTATTGACTTAAACTCTGCTAAAATCTTGGCTGTTTCTAATCCGGATTTAGACAAATGACCTGTTGATGGTTTGTTAGTATTTTTTTTTGATTTTTCACCATATGCTAACTGAACTGCGTTATAACCATTATCTTTTTCTTCTTTAATTTGAGAAACAGTACATGGACCAGCTTCAACAAGCGTGACTGGTACAACATGACCATTTTCATTAAAAATTTGGGTCATTTTAACTTTTTTACCAATTAAGCCGTACATTTTATCCTCTAATCTCAATATCTACACCTGATGGAAGATCTAATTTCATCAAAGACTCTACAGTCTTAGGTGTTGAATTAACAATATCTACAACCCTTTTATGAACTTTTGTTTGAAACTGTTCTCTAGATTTTTTATCAATAAATGGTGATCTCAAAACAGTATATACAGTTCTTTTAGTTGGCAAAGGAATTGGCCCTGAAATAATAGCTCCAGTTGACTTTGCAGTTCTAATAATTTTTTCAGCTGACTTATCGAGCAATTTATGATCGTAAGCTTTTAATGAAATTCTAATTAAATCTTTAGCCATAATTGATTACTCTCCATCCTTTGCTTCTGTTTTCATCAATTTTTCTGTAATTGAAGCAGGCACTTTTGCGTATTCACTAAAGTCCATATGAAAGTTTGCTCTACCCTGCGAAAGAGATCTTAGATCTGTTGCATATCCGAACATTTCACTTAGAGGAACTGCGGCTTTAATTTGCTGATTAGTGCCTTGCTGCTCCATTGACTCAACTTTTCCTCTTCTAGAGTTAATATCACCTATGACATCGCCTAAATAGTCATCCGGCGTAGTTGCTTCTACAGCCATAATTGGCTCCATTAATACAGGATTAGCGGACTTGCAAGCCTTTGCTATTGCTCTTGAGCCAGCAACCTTGAATGCAATTTCAGAAGAATCAACATCATGATATGAACCAAACACTAATTCAACTTCAACATCAGGAATTGGATAACCGTACAAAACACCATTTTTTAATTGTTCTTGAATACCTGCATCGACCGCTGGAATATATTCTCTAGGAATTACACCACCAACAATACTATTTACAAATTTATATCCTTCTCCTTGTGCAGTAGGTTTTACATTAATTACTACATGGCCATATTGCCCTCTACCACCAGATTGTCTAACAAATTTTTCGTCAATTTTGTCAACTGGTTTTTGAATTGCTTCTCTAAATGATACTTGTGGCTTACCAACGTTAGCATTTACATTAAATTCTCTTTTCAAGCGATCAATAATAATTTCTAGATGAACCTCACCCATACCTGAAATCACAGTTTGACCAGTTTCGTTGTCAACTTTCACTTTAAAGGTTGGGTCTTCTTCACTTAATTTATTCATTCCTTTTGCTAACTGATCTTGATCACCTTTAGATACAGGTTCAATAGATACAGAAACAACTGGATCAGGGAATTCCATTGATTCTAAAGTAACATCGCCTTTTTCAGATAAGGTATGTCCGGTTCTAACATCTTTCAATCCAATAACAGCAACAATCTCTCCTGCTTTAGCTTCATCCAACTCTTCTCTTTTGTTAGCGTGCATCTGTAGAATTCTTGAGACTCTTTGTTTTTCACCAGTATTTGAATCAATACAGAAAGTGCCTTTTTTCAAAGATCCAGAATATACTCTGATATAGGTTAATTTTCCTACAAATGGATCGGTAGCAATTTTAAATGCGAGAGCAGTAAATGAGCCATCAACAGAATTTTTAACTTCAACACTGTCATCAGGATTATCAACAGATGATCCTTGTATGCTTCCTACATCTGTTGGAGAAGGAAGAAAATCAATAACCGCATCTAACACTCTTTGTACACCTTTATTTTTGAATGCTGATCCACATAAAGTTGGAACAAAAGCACTCTCCAAACATCCTTTTTTCAAAGCACTTTTAATTTCATCAGTAGATATTTCTTCACCCTCTAAATATTTTTCCATTAAAGCATCATCAAAGCTTGCAACTTCTTCTACTAAGAAGTTTCTCCATTTATCAGCATCTGCCTTTAATTCATGTGGAATATCAATGTATTCGAATTCAGCACCTTGAGAGCTTTCATTATACTGTATAGCTTTCATATTAGTTAAATCTATAATTCCTCTAAAATCTTCACCTGCTCCAATAGGAAGTGCAATTGGTAATGGCTTAGCACCAAGTCTTTTTTTCATGGTATCAATTGCATTATAAAAATCTGCACCAACTCTATCCATTTTATTAATAAATGCTATTCTAGGAACATCATATTTTGTTGCTTGACGCCATACAGTTTCACTTTGTGGCTCTACACCAGCAACTGCACAAAATACCGCTACAGCTCCATCAAGCACTCTAAGAGACCTTTCTACTTCCATTGTAAAATCAACGTGACCAGGTGTATCAATTAAATTGACTCTATTTTTATTCCAGTAAAAAGTTGTAGCAGCAGATGTAATAGTAATTCCTCTCTCTTGCTCCTGCTCCATCCAATCCATTGTAGCTGCTCCGTCATGAACCTCGCCAATTTTATGAGTTTTACCTGCATAATAGAGCATTCTTTCTGTTAAAGTGGTTTTTCCAGCATCGACGTGAGCCATAATTCCTATATTTCTAACAATTTTTAAATCAGTTGACATTATCTACCTCTCCCAAAATGAGCAAATGCTTTATTTGCCTCAGCCATACGATGCGTATCTTCTTTTTTCTTTATAGCAGAACCTTCATTGTTAGATGCAGATAAAATTTCTCCAGCAAGTCTATTAGACATAGAACTACCAGATCTTTTTTTAGCACTTTCAATAATCCATTGTGAAGCAAGATAAAACTGTCTTCTGGAAGGAACTTCAATTGGTACTTGATATGTAGCACCACCAATTCTCTTTGATTTTACCTCAACGTGAGGAGATGCATTATTAAGAGCCTTCTTGAAAATATCAATAGGATTTTTTTTACTTTTATCTTGTACTATATCAAATGCATCATATAATATTTTTTCTGCAATACCTTTCTTACCATCTGTAAGAAGATAATTCATAAATTTAGAAATTTGTAAGTCATTAAACTTAGGATCCGGATTTATTGTTCTTCTTTCTGGTCTTCTTCTTCTCATTATTAACTCTTAGGTTTCTTAGCTCCGTAACGAGATCTACTTGTTTTTCTATCATTTACACCTGCAGTGTCCAATGAACCGCGAACAATGTGAAATCTAACGCCTGGGAGGTCTTTTACCCTACCACCTTCAATTAATACAATTGAGTGTTCTTGAAGGTTGTGTCCTTCACCAGGAATATATGCATTAACTTCAATACCATTAGTTAATCTAACTCTTGCTACTTTTCTAAGTGCAGAATTAGGCTTTTTAGGAGTGGTTGTATAAACACGAGTACATACACCTCTCTTTTGAGGGCTTTTCTCAAGCGCTCTACTAGCCGATTTATTGACTATTTTCTTTCTACTTTTTCTAATTAACTGATTTACAGTTGGCATATATATTTCCTTTTATATTTTAAAAGTCCGGGCGAATATATCGTTATAACACGGAAGAATCAAACTTTTTCTTCTACGCGTAGGATTATTCAATTTGGACTAAAAAATCATAATCTTAATAATCTAACTTTATTCTTCAACAATATCAGATTCTTCATCCCTAGTAAGCCTAACTTTATCGAGCTCAGGGAAACCTGTTCCAGCAGGAATCAATCTTCCTAATGCAACATTTTCTTTTAAACCTAATAGATGATCTGTTTTTGATGCTGTAGCAGCATCCGTCAAGACTCTTGTTGTTTCTTGAAATGAAGCAGCTGAAATGAAGCTATTTGTATTTAACGATGATTGAGTAATACCCATTAAAATTGGTTCAAATGTAGCTTGCTTAGCTTTGTGGAACTTGATTACGTTTTTGTCTTGAGCCTTCAAATCTTTATTCATCTCTTTAACTTCGTTTTGTGAAATCATTGTTCCTACATCAAGATTTGAATCTCCAGATTCATCAATAACTACCATGCCTTTCATGCTACCATTATCTGCAAATAAATCCTGCTTATCTAATCTTTCTCCAGGGAGGTATTTGCTATCACCAGGATCGCTAATTACGACTTTCTTCATCATTTGATTAACAATTACTTCAATATGTTTATCATTAATTCCAACACCTTGAAGTCTATAAACTTCTTGAATTTCATCAACCAAATACTCTCTGACAGCATTTGGACCAAGAATTGTTAAAATATCGGATGGAGAAATAGCCCCCTCACATAAAGGTGTACCAGCTGTAATAAAATCTCCTTCATGGACAACAACATGTTTACCATAAGGAATTTTGTAAGTTATTGACTTACCATTAGCAGGTATCACTGATATTTTTCTTACACCTCTTTTAATCTCTCCGAATTCAACAGTACCATTAATCTCCGTTACAACTGCTGGATTTGCTGGCTTTCTTGCTTCAAATAATTCAGCAACTCTTGGAAGGCCTCCAGTAATATCTCTTGATTTTCCAACGTCTTTTTGAATTTTAACTAATGTTTGTCCTTTAGCAACATCTTGGCCATCATTCACAACTAAAGTAGCTTTAACTGGCAGTATAGTTCCGCCCGATAAAATATCACCTTTTTTGCTATAAATTTCAATTTGTGGACTTAATCTTCTATCTTTTGACTCAGTAACAACTTTCTGTTTTTTACCACCGTCAACAGCCTCTTCTTGGTAAGTGTCGCCCTCAATGAAATCTTTCATTTTAATAACTCCAGATTGTCTGGCAAGAATTAAGTCTGTGTAAGGATCCCATGAAAAAAGAGTCATACCCTTTTTAACTTTATCACCTTCATTAACATTAACATTTGCTCCATAAGGAACATTTAATTCGTCTAAAACATTATCTTTTGAATCAACAATTGATAATTTTGAACTTCTAGATAAACATCTTACTACATTAAATCCATCTTCATCTAAGGTTTCAGCTGGTTCGTAATCGCTAGTAAACTTAGCTGTACCATTAAATCGTGATTTTTTATCTGATTCCTCAGCAATACGAGTAGCTGTACCACCAATATGGAAAGTTCTAAGAGTTAGCTGAGTACCTGGCTCTCCGATACTCTGTGCAGCAATAATACCAACAGCTGTACCTTTTGTAACAAGCTTTCTTCTAGTTAAATCCCAACCATAGCATTTGGCACAAACACCTCTTCTCGATTCACATGTAAGAATTGATTTTATTTTTACACTATTAAAATTATTTTCAACTATAAATTTAGCCAACTTTTCATCAAAAATATCTCCTGATTTAACAACAACTTCACCATCAATAACAATTTTTTCAGAAGAAGTTCTTCCTAAAATACGCTCTCCAAGTGATTCAACTATTTCTTCACCTTCCTTAAGGTCAGATACGGTGATTCCATTAATTGTTTTACAGTCATCTTCATAAATAGTAACGTCTTGCGCAACATCGACCAGTCTTCTTGTTAAATAACCAGCATCCGCAGTCTTAAGAGCTGTATCAGCTAAACCTTTTCTGGCACCGTGAGTAGATATAAAGTATTCCATTACAGAAAGACCTTCTTTAAAATTAGATTGAATTGGACTCTCAATGATTTCACCACCACCAACCATGGATTTTCTAGGCTTAGCCATTAGACCTCTCATGCCAGCAAGCTGTTTAATCTGGTCACCACTACCTCTAGCTCCTGAGTCAGATGAAATATACAATGCATTAAAGCCCTGATCGTCTGATCTAAGACCATCCATCATAACATCTGCCACATCACTTGTAGCTTTTGTCCAAACATCAATGACTTTATTGTATCTTTCGCCTTCAGTCAAGACATGCCTGTCAAAACGCTGTTGAATTTTATCAACTTCTTGTTCTGCTCTACCAATTATGTCATGCTTTGCGTCAGGAATAATAACATCGCTTATTGAAATTGATACTCCACTCATAGTAGCAGTTTTAAAACCAATATCCTTAAGATCATCAAGTAATTGAACTGTACGTTGATTTCCTGCTTTTACAAAAGACTCACCAATGATAAAACTCAGTTTTTTCTTAGAAACAATTTCATCATAATAACCTAATTCATCTGGAATAATGGAATTAAATATTGCTCTTCCTGCAGTAGTATTTTTATGCCAAACACCATTATGCCTAACGTTAATGATTGCATGCATAGCAACTTTACCATTATCATATGCAATTTTAACTTCATCAATTGATCCAAATGACATTCCCTCACCAATCTGTCCTTTTTTGTCTCTAGTTAAATAATAACAACCTAAAATCATGTCTTGTGAAGGTAATGTAATAGGTTTTCCACTGGCTGGATGTAAAACATTCTGACTAGCCATCATCAATACTCTAGCTTCTAATTGCGAAGGTATAGACAATGGAACATGAACAGCCATTTGGTCTCCATCAAAGTCAGCATTGAAAGCTGAACATACAAGCGGATGGACTCTAATAGCTTTACCGTCAATTAGAACTGGCTGGAAAGCAATTATTCCTAATCTATGAAGAGTAGGAGCACGATTCAATAATACTGGATGATCTTTAACAACACTTTCAAGAATTTCATAAACAAATGATTCTTTATTTTCAATCATGAGCTTTGCACTTCTTGGAGTTGCAGCTAAATCTCTTCTTATTAATTCTCTTATTAAATGAGGTTTGAATAATTCTAATGCCATGTTCTTTGGAATACCGCATTCGGTCATTCTCAATTCTGGACCAACTACAATTACTGATCTTCCAGAATAATCTACTCTTTTACCTAGAAGATTTTGTCTAAATCTACCCTGCTTACCTCTGAGCATATCGGAAATTGATTTCAATGGCCTCTTTGAACCACTTCTAATTGCAGTTTTACGTTTTGTATTATCGAAAAGCGCATCAACGGACTCTTGCAGCATTCTTTTTTCATTTCTTAAAATTACTTCAGGTGCCTGAATATCCATCAATTGCTTTAATCTATTATTTCTAATAATAATTCTTCTGTACAAGTCATTAAGATCACTTGCAGCAAATCTTCCACCCTCTAATGGAACTAAAGGTCTTAACTCAGGTGGCATAACAGGTAAAATAGAAACGATCATCCATTCAGGCTTATTGTTTCTATCTTGAGCAAAATCTTTTACAACTTTAAGTCTTTTGAGAGCGTCTTCTCTTTTTTGCTTAGATTTTGTTGTTGAACTTATTGTTTCAAGCTCCTGTTTAAGCTCTAATAAATCCATTTCAGAAAGAGCATCTTTAATAGCTTCTCCGCCCATAGAAGCGTAGAAATATGATTCTTCTTCTCTTTCTTCCTGAGAAACAGCCTCATATCCAAATTCTTGATCTAATTCAAGGAAAGCTTCTTCATCAATTAATTCAAATCTCTTGTAACCACTTTTACCAGGATTAATAACTAGGTAATTTTCATAATAGATTACACTTTCTAATTGTTTTGCACTTTTACCTAAGATATAACTTAGCTTACTTGGAATTGATTTTAGAAACCAGATATGCACTACTGGAACAGCTAAAGTAATATGTCCCATTCGGTTTCTTCTTACTTTTTTAGTTGTTACTTCAACTCCACACCTATCACAAATGATACCTCTATAACGAATACCTTTATATTTACCACAGTGACATTCAAAATCTTTAACAGGGCCAAAGATTTTTTCACAAAATAAACCATCTTTTTCAGGTTTATAAGATCTGTAGTTAATTGTCTCAGGCTTCAAAACTTCACCAAAAGATCCTTCAAGAATCTTTTCAGGAGAAGCTAATTTTATTGAAATACTATTTTTTGTTTTATACATCTATAATTTCCTTTAATCTAAAGTTATATCAAGGCCGAGACCTTGAATTTCCTTCATGAATACGTTAAATGCCTCTGGGGTAGTAGGATCTGGTAAATCTTCACCTTTTACTAATGCGCTATAAACCTTTGATCTGCCTTCTATATCATCAGATTTAATAGTTAAAATCTCTCTAAGTATATGAGCAGCACCATAAGCTTGAAGTGCCCAAACCTCCATCTCACCAAATCTTTGTCCTCCAAACTGAGCTTTACCACCAAGAGGTTGCTGAGTAACAAGAGAATAAGGACCGGTAGAGCGAGCATGCATTTTATCATCAACCATATGATATAATTTCATCATATACTGATATCCAACTAATACTGGATTGTCAATTTTTTCGCCTGTTAAGCCATCATACAACGTTACCTTACCTGAATCAGGCAAACCTGCTTCTTTCATTTTAGCAGCTACTTCTTCTGGAGTGGCTCCATTGAAAACTGGAGTTGCATATTTTTCTCCAAGAATTTTTCCTGCCCAGCCAAGCATGGTTTCATACAATTGTCCTAAGTTCATTCTTGAAGGAACACCCATTGGATTTAAACAAATATCAACTGGTGTACCATCTTCTAAATATGGCATGTTTTCTTCTGGAACTATTGTCGCAATAACACCTTTATTACCATGTCTACCAGCCATTTTATCGCCAATAGAAATTTTTCTTTTGTTAGCAACATATACTTTCGCAAGCTTTAGAATTCCAGGTTGTAATTGATCGCCTTCTTTTAGCTTGAAAATGTCAGTTTCTAACTTATCTTCTAATTCATTTAAATGTTTATGAAATGAATCAAAAATCAATTTAATCTTATCCCAAGACTTAGGACCTGAAATCCAAGGCTCTTGGAGTGAAAATTGTTCAAAATTAAAAGTGCTGATTTTTTTCAAGGTTAATTTTGTACCTTTTTTAACAAGTACTTTATCATTTTTATCTTTTATACCTAGAGAAGATTTGTCTTTAAGAATTCCGCTTAACAATTTATCTCTAGATGCTCTTAATTCTCTTTCATTATTTCTTTTATCTTTTTGAAGCTCTTTGATAGCTTTGTTTACTTCAGCCCTAGATTGCTTAGATGTTTTTTCATATAAATCAGTTTTGATAACAACACCCTTTACACCAGGTTCGGCTTTTTTAGAAGCATCTTTTACATCTCCTGCTTTTTCACCAAAAATTGCACGTAAAAGTTTTTCTTCTGGAGATGGATCAGTTTCTCCTTTAGGAGTTACTTTACCAATAAGAATATCATCTTCGTTTACAATTGCACCTACACGAATTAGTCCATTTTCGTCTAATTGAGCGGTTGCGTCTTCGCTTACATTTGGAATTTCAGGAGTTAACTCTTCTTCACCTCTCTTGGTGTCTCTAACTTCAAGCTCAATTTCATTGACGTGAATTGAAGTAAAGACATCTTCTCTTACAAGTCTTTCATTAATAACAATGGCATCTTCAAAGTTATAACCGTTCCAAGGCATGAAAGCGATCATAACATTTTTACCCAAAGCAAGTTCCCCGCCCTGTGTAGAAGCACCATCTGCGATAACATCATCTTTTTTCACATTGTCACCAACTTTTACTAGCACTTTTTGATTGTAACAGGTATTCTGGTTTGATCTAGAATACTTTATAAGATTAACTGTGCATAAATCTTCGTTAGCTTTTAAAAGAGAACCATCTTTATAATTACTATCTTTAATAACTACTTTATTTGCGTCTACGTGTACAACTTTTCCGCTAACAGGTGAAAGCAAAACAGATTTTGAATCTCGAGCAACAACTTTTTCCATTCCAGTACCAACTATTGGAGAATCAGTTTTTAACAATGGAACAGATTGACGCTGCATGTTTGAACCCATTAGAGCTCGATTAGCATCATCATGCTCAACAAAAGGAATTAATGCAGCAGCTACACTAAGAATTTGGTTTGGTACGATATCAGAATATTGAACATCTTCAGAATCAACAATTGGAAAATCGCCTTTTGAACGAACTCTAACCTTAGATTCTGAAATAAGATTATTCTTATCTGACTCTAAACCTGATTGAGCAATATTTGCTCTATCTTCATCATCCGCTGATAAATATTCAATAGAATTTGTAATCTTCTTGCTATCAATTTTTCTGTAAGGAGCTTCAATGAAACCATGTCTATTAATTTTAGCCATTAATGCAAGAGAAGAAATCAAACCAATATTTGGTCCTTCAGGAGTTTCAATCGGACACAACCTGCCATAATGGGTATAATGAACATCTCTTACCTCAAAACCAGCTCTTTCTCTAGAAAGTCCACCAGGACCTAAAGAAGAAATTCTTCTTTTATGAGTTATTTCTGCTAATGGATTAGTTTGATCTCCAAATTGGGACAATTGACTTGTACCAAAAAATGTATTAATAACTGTAGTTACTAACCTTGAATTAATCAAATCTTGAGGAGTTATTGTTTCTGATTCTCTAAGATTCATTCTTTCATATACAGTTCTGACCATTCTAGCTAAGGCAGAGTTAAACTGAACTTTTAATTGCTCACCAACAGTTCTAACTCTTCTATTTCCTAAATGATCAATATCATCTGGGGCTCTTAATCCCTTTCTCATTTGAATTAGATATTTTAATGTAATTAAAAAATCATCATGAGTAAGAACTGAATCATTTCCAGAGTTGTTTAAATTAAATTGTTTATCTAGTCTATATCTACCTACCTGACCTAAATCATATTTTTTTGGAAAGAAAAACATTCTATTAATGAATTTTTCAGCAGACTCAGGACTAGGAGCATCACTTCCTCTTAGAAGCAAATAAACTCTCATTAATGCTTCTTCAGTAGATTTTGTTGGATCTTTTTGAATTGTGTTATGAATCATCATACTGTCAATGCTGTTTCTAACATCAACAACTTTAATAGACTTTGTTTTATTTTTCTTTAATGTGCTAATTATTGATTCATTTAATTCTTTGCCACTTTCAACAAAAAGCTCTCCAGTTTCATGATCAATAATATCTTCTATAACAACATAATGACTCAATTTTTCCAAATCAATTTTTGATGGATCAAGGTCAAGAACTAATTCAAAAGCATTGTAAATATCTTCATCTGAACTAAATCCTAAAGATCTTAAAAGCATTGTAGCAGGGAATTTTCTTTTTCTATCGATTATAGTAAAAAGAATATCATTAATATCAGTTGTAAAATCTATCCATGAACCTCTAATAGGAATAATACGAGCATTATAAAGTTTTGAACCATTTGGATGAAATTTTTGATCAAAGAATGCACCAGGAGATCTTTGAAGTTGAGTAACTATGGTTCTTTCAGCTCCATTGATAATAAAAGTACCTTTATCTGTCATGTAAGGTATATTACCAAAGTAAACATCTTGATCAATTACTTGAGCAAACTTCTTTTTATCTTTTTCATCAGTAATTTTAAGACGTAGCTGAACAGTTAAAGGTACATTGTAAGTAATTCCCCTATCTGAGCACTCTCTAGGAGTGTATCTAGCTTTTCCTATTGTATAACTTTTATATTCAAGAATATAGTTTTCATGATTATCCTGTAAAGGAAAAATAGAAGCAAACGCTTCATGCAATCCAAACATTTCTCTTTCTTTAGGATTGATACCTTCCTGTAAAAAGTCATGAAATGAACCTACTTGCAAATCTAAAAGATTTGGCAGTTCATTGGTAGTTGTTATTTTCTCAAAATTATGTCTATTGTTTAACTTATCTACTCTCAAGATAGATTACCTCCAAAAAATTGGTTAATTAATATATACTTTTTTAGTACTATTACTTTAATTCTACTGTAGCTCCAGCCTCTTCAAGTTGAGACTTAATAGTTTCAGCCTCATCTTTAGCGACGCCTTCTTTTACAGCCTTAGGAGCAGAATCAACCAATTCTTTAGCTTCTTTTAATCCAAGACCAGAAAGTTCTCTAACAACTTTAATTACTGAGATTTTTGATTGTCCAGCAGCTGCTAGAACAACATCAAAACTACTTTTTTCTCCACCTTCAGCAGCTCCTTCAGCAGCTCCTCCAGCAGCAACTGCTGCAACAGGTACAGCGGCAGTAACACCAAATTTATCTTCTATATCTTTGACAAGCTCAGATATCTCAATCATATTTGCTTCTTCAAGATATTTTAATACATCTTCTCTTTTAACGCTCATTTTAACTACCCTTTCTTTGAGTTTAATTGTTCAAGTGCTCCTAATAAGCCAGATACAGGACTACCTAATGTACTGCTAAGCTTAGACATTGGAGAATTTAACATTCCAACAAGTTTGGACAATAACTGTTCTTTAGAAGGAAGATTTGAAATTTTTTCAAACTCCTCTCCTTGAAACACCTGTCCATCTAATATCATACCTTTTACAGCAGGCTTATCAAAATCTTTTAAAAAATTCTTTATTACTTTTGCAGGATCTGTTGGATCATTATAACTTAATGCTATAGCGGTTGGACCATTCAAAAAATCATCTAATCCTTCCATACCAACATCTTTAGCAGCAAGTTTTATTAACGTATTCTTTGCAATAGTAAATTCTACATCGATTGATACAAATTCTTTTCTCAGTTTGGTAATGCTCACTACGTCTAATCCAAGATAATCTGTGAAATAGATAGCATTAGCCTTATCTAATTTTTCAGTTAAATTTTTAACGGCTTCTAAATTTTTATTACTTGGCATAATTATTCTGTTCCTATCTTAATTCCTGGACCTAAAGTTGAAGAAATGCTAATAGACTTTAAGTACTTACCTTTAAATGAATTTGGTTTTGCTGACATGACAGCACTTTGAAGAGTATTAAAATTTTCCTTTAATTGCTCTTCTGTAAATGATGTTTTACCAATCGAAGATTGTAAAATACCATTTTTTTCAACTCTAGCATCAAGTTTACCAGCTTTAAGCTCATTGATGGCTTTTGCAACATCATTTGTTACTGTACCAGATTTAGGATTTGGCATTAAACCTTTGGGTCCAAGAACCTTACCTAGCTTACCTAATTCAACCATAAGATCTGGTGTAACTACAATTTTATCAACATCAGTCCAGCCAGCTTTAATCTTATCAAGAAATTCATCTTTACCTACAAAATCAGCACCAGCATCTTTTGCCTCTGCCTCTTTATCTGCATTTACTATTGCCAATACTGAAACCTCTTTTCCAATTCCATGAGGTAGATTAATACTTAATCTTATATTTTCTTCAGCATGTTTTGGATCTACCCCTAAGTTGAAAGCAACGTCGACTGACTCATTAAATGATTCTCTTTTAAAACTCATCAACATATTAATAGCTTCTTCTGTGCTGTATAGCTTTGAAGAATCTAATGTTTCATTTACTGATTTTGAAAATTTAGTTACTTTCATTTTTCGACCTCAATTCCCATACTAACAGCAGTTCCAGCAATCATTTCTGCGGCTTGATCTAATGTGTGAGCATTTAAATCTTTCATTTTAATTTCAGCGATTTTTTTACACTGAGCCATATTAATAGTTCCAACTTTGTCTTTATTTGGCTCTTGTGAACCTTTTTTCATTTTTAATTCTTTCATAATAAGAGTCGATGCAGGTGGAGATTTGGTTTCAAATGTAAAAGATCTATCTTTATAAACAGTAATAATTACTGGGGTTAACATTCCCTGTAATTCTTTAGTTGCATCATTGAATGCATTACAAAAATCCATAATGTTTACACCATGCTGACCAAGTGCAGGACCAACAGGTGGGGCTGGATTAGCCTGTCCAGCTGCGATTTGCAATTTAATTAAACCAGTTTTTTCTTTTTCAGCCATTTTTAACTTTCACTTAAAATTTGGTTTACACCCAACTCAATAGGAGTAGGTCTTCCAAAAATATTAACATTTACTTTAATTCTATTTCTATCATTTATCTCTTGAACAAGGCCATTAAATTCTTTAAATGGTCCATCAATAACTTTCACAGAATCTCCAACTTTAAATGGAATATCATCTATATCTTCAGTAGAAAGCTCATCGCCATCAGAAGAAACAAGATAACGAGACATTTCAACTTCAGTTACAGGTTGAGGACTTCCTTTTGGACCGACAAAACTCATAACGCCATCAACGCTTTCAATAAAAAATTTTGTTTCATTATTCATAATCATTTTAACTAAAATGTATCCAGGCAATAAGCTCTTTTCTTTCACAGTCTTCTTACCATTTTTGATATCAACTATGTTTTCAGTTGGGATTAAAATTTCCTCAACATTAGCTTTTAAGTCTTTTTCAAAATCAAGTTCTCTGAAAATAGTATCTTTCACCTTATTTTCTTTACCTGAAATCACTCTTAAACTATACCAATTCATATCAACACTCTCATAAATCTTTGAATTGCCCAATCAATCCCAAACAAAAAAAGAACAAATAAAAGAAAAAAGACAATAATTAAATAAGTGGATCCTCTTAACTCATTATAGGATGGCCATGAAACCTTGTTCATTTCCAAGTAAACCTGATTTAAAAAATCTTTTATTCTTTCAAACATTCTCTATCCTTTGTCGCAGGTGAGGCAGGAATTGAACCCGCAACCCCCGGTTTTGGAGACCGATGCTCTACCAATTGAGCTACTCACCTATATGCTATTTAATTTCTTTAAAAAGAACATGCTTGCGAGCTACAGGGTCAAACTTTTTATATTCAAGTTTGTCGGGATGTTTACTCTTATTTTTAGTAACAGTATAACGATACCCTGTCCCTGCAGTACTCTCAAGTCTTACAATTGCTCTTTTGCTATTACCAGCCATTAGTCAACTACAGTAGTTACTACTCCAGCTCCTACAGTGTGTCCACCTTCTCTAATAGCGAATCTTAGCTCTTGATCCATAGCAATCGGTGTAATTAGTTCAACGTTCATTTCAACATTATCTCCAGGCATAACCATTTCAGTACCTTCAGGTAAAGTAACCACACCAGTTACATCAGTTGTTCTGAAGTAAAACTGTGGTCTATAGTTATTGAAAAATGGAGTATGTCTTCCACCTTCTTCTTTTTTCAAAACATAAACGTTTGCTTTGAACTTGGTATGTGGTGTGATTGAACCTTTAGCTGCTAAAACAACACCTCTTTTAAGGTCTTCTTTTTCAACACCTCTTAATAAAAGACCGGCATTATCACCAGCTTCACCTTCATCAAGAGTTTTTTGGAACATTTCAACACCAGTAATTGTTGTTGTACCGATTTTGTTATCTAGACCAACAACTTCTACTTCTTCACCAATTTTAATTTTACCTGATTCGATTCTTCCAGTACCAACAGTACCTCTACCAGTAATACTGAAAACATCCTCAACAGGCATTAAGAATGGTTTATCAATTGCACGTTCTGGCTGTGGGATAAATGAATCACAAGCTTCCATTAGCTCAGCAATACATTTTACCGCTTCAGCATCATTAGGATTTTCAAGAGCTTTTAAGGCACTACCTTGAACGATTGGAGTATTATCACCATCGAATTTGTATTCGCTTAAAAGATCTCTTAATTCCATCTCTACCAATTCTAACAATTCAGGATCGTCAACTTGGTCAACCTTATTCATGAAAACAACGATACTTGGAACGTTTACCTGACGAGCAAGCAATACGTGTTCTCTTGTTTGAGGCATAGGACCATCAGCTGCACTAACAACAAGAATAGCTCCATCCATTTGAGCTGCTCCTGTAATCATGTTTTTAATGTAGTCGGCGTGACCAGGACAGTCAACGTGCGCATAGTGGCGGTTAGCTGTCTCATATTCAACATGTGAAGTTGAAATTGTAATACCTCTTTCTTTTTCCTCAGGTGCATTATCAATAGTGTCAAAATCACGTTTAGCTGCTAAACCTAGATTAGACTGGGTTTGCGTAATAGCAGCAGTCAAAGTAGTCTTACCATGGTCAACGTGACCTATAGTACCGATATTACAGTGAGGCTTATTTCTAACAAATGTTTCTTTAGCCATTTTGTTATCTCCTTGTATTTAACAATTATTTTTATTTTTTTGAGCCTACGACCGGGATTGAACCGGTGACCTCTTCGTTACCAACGAAGTGCTCTACCTACTGAGCTACGCAGGCAATTATTGAGCGAGTGACGCGATTCGAACGCGCGACCCTCAGCTTGGAAGGCTGATGCTCTACCAACTGAGCTACACTCGCAAATCATGTGGGCAAAGAAGGATTCGAACCTCCGTAGACTTACGTCGGCAGATTTACAGTCTGCTGCCTTTAACCACTCGGCCATTTGCCCGAAATCCTAAACTCTATCCTGATAGTAAGATCAAAAAAAATTTTCAAATACCTTGCTTTTTACCCTTAAAAACTGAGCCGGCGAGAGGATTTGAACCCCCGACCCGCTGATTACAAATCAGCTGCTCTACCAACTGAGCTACACCGGCAATGTATGTATACACGCACGCGTAGGCAAAAGCGACGAAATATAAGAAGATTTATCAGGAAAACAAATTATTTCTTTTTAGAGAGGTTTTGACCGCTGGAAGTATCCTCAACCTGCCAGCCTAAAGACTCAATTTTATCTCTAATTGAATCAGACAATTTCCAATCTAGATTTTTTCTTGCTTCTCGACGAGAAAAAAGTAAATCTTGTAACTCTTTTGGAATATTTTGATCATGTAAATTGTTAAAATCTAAAATATCAAAAATTGAATTAAATAATTTTAAAAAAACTAAAGATTTTTCTTTATCTGCATCATTTATTGAGTTTTCTGCAATTTTTTTATTCATTTCTGATATAAAACTAAAGAAAACTCCAATCGCTCCTGGAGTATTTAAATCATCATTAAGAGCATCAATAAATAATTTATGTTCACTTGAAAATTTTAGTTCAATATTTTTGCTATCAATATTGAAGTTTTTTGCAAATCTTTTAATTTTTTCAATCATTTTTTTGCATTCATCTAATTTTTTTTGACTGAAAGATACCTTAGTTCTATAATGTGCAGAAAGTAGAAACAATCTAACTACATCCGAACCATTTTTTTCTATGAGAGTACTTACATCAATAAAGTTGCCTAATGACTTACTCATCTTTTCATCGTCCATATTCAAATGTTCAGCATGAAGCCAATAATTAGATAGATTATGTTTCTGAATAGCTTCAATTTGAGCACTCTCATTTTCGTGATGAGGAAATTTTAGATCTATTCCTCCGCAATGTATGTCAAGACGACCATCAAAAAGGGTCTTGATCATTACAGCGCATTCAGTATGCCATCCAGGCCTTCCCTTGCCCCACTCGCTGTTCCAGAAAATATCACCATCTGAGTCCTTCTTTGCCTTCCATAATGTAAAATCATTACGATTTTTTTTTGATAATTCATTATCTTCTATTTCAAGATCATCGCTAATGTTTACAAATTTTCCATATTTTGGATAAGCTTCTATATCAAAAAAAATATTTCCGTTCATTTCATAGGCTAAATCTTGATTTATTAAAGCTTGAATGAATTCGATCATTTCTTCTACATATTCTGTTGCTCTTGGGTTATGATTGTTGGGTAAAATTTTTAAGGACTTTGACAATTCCAGGAATGATAGTTCATATTTTGAAGTAATTTCCTTTAATGAAGTATTCTCCTGATTAACTCTATCAATAATCTTGTCATCAATATCAGTTATATTAACTGCAGTTTCCGTCTCATAACCATTTAACTTAAGAACTCTGTTTAATAAATCATAAAATACAAAGGTTCTAAAATTTCCTATGTGAGGTTCGTTATAAACTGTTGGACCGCAACCATAAGTTTTAACTTTTTTATCAGAAATTGATTTGAAGACTTCTTTTTTACTTGAAAGTGAATTATATAATTTTAAGCTCATTTTTGTAAAGACAATTTAATAATTTTATTAATTATATCTTTAAAAGAAAATCCATGTCTCTTAGCAGACATAGGAAATAAACTAGTTTCAGTCATTCCAGGAAGAGTATTTATTTCTAAAAAATAGAAATTATCGTCATAAAATTTAAAGTCAACTCTTGAATAAACATCACATTTTAGCATCTTATGAACACTTAATGCGCAATCTTGCACAAATTGATATTTTTCTATAGTGAGATCAGCAGGACAAGTATATTTTGATTCTCCGGCTGTATATTTTGATTTGTAATCATATATACCAGATTTCGGTTCAATTTCAATAACAGGGAGTGGTTCATTCCCCAAAATTGGAACGGTAACTTCTCTTCCATCAATAAACTCTTCAATTAATACGGAATTGTCAAAATCTAAAGCTATATCAATGGCATCATTTAAATTTTCAAAATTATCAATCACATTAAAACCAACAGAGCTTCCTTGAGAATTCGGTTTAACAATATATTTTTCAGACTTGAAATCAAGATAATCATTGCATGTATTTGAAGAAGTTTGATAATATTTTGGGGATAAAACTCCTTGATTCATAACAATTTCTTTTGTCACAGATTTATCAAAGCAATTTTCAGAAGATTTTTCACCTGAACCGTTAAAGGGAATATTATTTTTTAATAAAATTGATTGAATGACTCCATCCTCACCAAAAGAACCATGCAATGCAATGAAGACAAAATCATGTGCTTTTAAATCATTTAAGATAAAATCAATTGAATCTGAATCCAGAACAAATATTGAAGTATTATAACCTAATTGATTACAAGCTTCAGCAACAGCTTCACCAGTTCTTATAGAAACTAATCGCTCCTCTGAATTTCCTCCCGATATTACTGCAATATTAATCTTATATCCTTTGCTGCTTCAAGTAAATTATTAGATACCAAATCAACATCGCAAGTAGATTGAACATCATTCAAATAATCATTTCCCATTCCAGTTAATAAAAATATTGTTTTCATTTTAAGCCTATTCCCAACTTGCATATCAACAATTGAATCTCCAATCATCAAAGAATTTTCTAGATTGATATTAAATTCCTCTGAAGCTTTTTGAAACATTCCTATTCCCGGTTTTCTCATTGAGAAATAGTCTTCATCGTAATTATCAGCAAAATAAATATTTTTCAAAGGTAGTTTTCTTTTTCTGAACTCATCATTAATGTAGGCATGAATACTTTCCAAATTATCGATGTCAATTTTACCCGTTGAAAGTCCTGATTGGTTTGTAACAATAAAAAATTTGTCGCTGTATTGATGCAATAGTTCTAATGCTTCAAAAGTAAAGTCAAAAAAATCATAATCTTTGACATCATTTATGTACCCATAAGGATCATGACTAATAGTTCCATCTCTATCTAAAAAAATTGCGTCAAACTTCAATTTCATCTCCAATCAATTGTTGTCCACGAATCATCTATATTTAAAAATTTTAAAGGATTCTGGTATTTATTAATATCAACTATTTTACATTGAAATATAGAATTTTCTGCTTGAAATAGACTGATTTCTTTAACCATGCTTTGTGAATTATTAAAACTAATTAATAAAATATTATTGTAAAAATTATAATAATAAATTGAGTTTTCATTTTCAATTTCAATTTTTATAAGAGAAGCATTTTCAAGATTTTTATATGAAAAAAAATCCAATATATTTTTTTCTGAATTTTCGATAATTATATTTTTTTTAGATAAATCGTAAGAGGTAATCACATTGTTTTCAAACAATGATACAGTACTATCTACTTCAATAGTTTCAAAATAAATTTTAGGATCATTTAATGATATTTTTGCATTAAAAACTGATTGATTTTCGAAAATTTCAAGCATAATAGTTTTATTATCTAAACTATTGAAATAATTTTTAATCTGAGTATCCTGACTTTGACTAAATAGCGAAGTAGTTAGTAAAAAAAATATTAAGCTAATCTTCATTAATTGTTTCTAAATAAGATTCGTCAACTAATACTTCTCTTGCCTTACTTCCAGTAAACGGACCAACAATTTTTAGTCTTTCCATCTCATCTATTAGTCTTGCTGCTCTTGAATAACCAACCGATAATCTTCTTTGTAATAATGAAATAGAACCTTGCTTACTCATAACAATAATTTCAATTGCATTATGCAGTAAATCGTCATCAATACCGTCTCCATCAACCATTGAACTTGATTCTTCTTTATAAGTTTCAATAATTACTTCACTTGGTTTTGGTTGAGATGAAATATGAGCAACTAAATCTTCAATTTCTTTTAAAGTTATAAAAGCACCATGCATTCTAACTGGCGCAGGTGATCCCGGTTTTTGATACAACATATCACCTTTCCCAATAAGCTTATCTGCTCCATTTTCATCTAAGATAGTTCTTGAGTCAATTTTAGTTGCAACTTGAAAGGCAATTCTAGCTGGGAAATTAGCCTTTATAACTCCTGTAATTACATCTACAGATGGTCTTTGTGTAGCAACAATCAAGTGAATACCAACAGCCCTAGCTAGCTGGGCTAATCTTGCAATAGGTGCTTCAACATCTCTTGGACTATACATCATCAAATCAGCAAGTTCGTCAATCATCAAAACAATATAAGGCATTAAATCTTTTTTAGATTTTTTCATCATATCATTGTATTCAGAAATATTTCTTTTACCAGCCTCAGCTAATAAATCATATCTTGAATCCATTTCTTTTTCAAGAGATCTTAATGCTAGAATTGCATTGTCTTTCTTAGTAATGATTGATTCATCAATGCCGTTAAATTTTAATAAGTAGTGATTTTCAAGTCCTCTATAAAGCGACATTTCAACCTTTTTAGGATCAATGATTACAAATTTAACTTCTTCAGGTTTTAATTGATAAAGTAGGCTAACGATTATAGTATTCAATGAAACCGACTTTCCTGAACCTGTTGTTCCTGCAATAAGTAAATGAGGCATTTCAACAAGGTCAAGAATGGATATGTCTCCAAGAGTTCCTTTTCCAATAGCTAGTTTTAATTTGGCTTTAGATTTAAGATATTTTTCAGAATTAATTACATTTTTTAAATAAATAGTTTGAGGATTGACATTTGGAATTTCAACTCCAACATGATTTGAACCAGGTATTGGAGCAAGAACTCTTACGCTCTGTGCCTCCATCACCCTAGCAATGTCATCTGAAAGCTGAACAAATTTATTAACCCTTACACCTTCAGCAGGTAAAATCTCAAAAAGTGTAATTATTGGGCCAGTCTTGATTGCTCCCGATGAACCTTCTACACCAAAATTTGAAAGAGAATTTTTAAGTAGCTCTGATCTATCTCTGATATCATCTTCATTTACTTCGCTTGATTCATCTGATGATTCTAAAATATCTGTTGAGGGAAACTTCCACTCAACTTTTAAAATTGATTTATTTCTTTGATCATCAATTTCTGCTTCTTTTTCAATAATTGCTTTTTCAATTGAAATTGGGTCTAATTCTTCATTTTGATCTATTTCTTGATTTACTTCAACTCTAGGTTTATCAGCAGTTGTATCAATTTCAGTATCTTGAACAGGTTCAGCTGAAGTTTCCTTTTCAATCACCTGATTTAAAGATTCTATGCTTTCTTCAGCATTAATGTTTTCAAGAAATGAATCATCTTCAATAATTTTGACTCTTTCTTTTTTATCATTATCTTTTTTAAAGTCAGGTATAATTTTCTTGAAATCAAATTCTACTTTAGAAATTTTATTAATTATACTACTTGGTATATTTTTCAAAGATTTATATAAATCAATTTTGAAAAATGATACTAAAAATAAAGCTATTGAAGAAAAGAGAATTAAAATTGAACCATAAAAGCCAGTCCAATCATAAATAAGACTAAATATTAAGCCTCCTAAAAGCCCTGAATCTTCAAAATTTTGAACCTCTTTAAATTCAGATAAATAGCTTATGTTGCTAAAAAAACCTAATAGTACAGATAGAAGAATCAGTAATAGAATCTCAAATCGCAATAATCTTGAAACATTAAATGAAAAATTTGAAATCAAATAAAATGAAATCGTTGCTAATATAATTGGGATTAATAGAGCCGCATAACCAAACCCCAATTTCATAAAATAAAATCCTATATATACTCCCAGTATATTGAATGGGTTATTAATTTTTTGTGCTACAAGCGTTGGCTCTTCAGTCAAATCATAACCAATCATTGAACCAGTAATCAATAAAGAAATGATCAATAATAACCAACCAATAATTTGAATCTTTAACTTGTCTTTCATTTTAAATAAGTCCCATTTTTATAGAATGGTAATTTAGTTTTTTCAAAAATAAAGAAATTATCTCTTATTCCAATCAAAAATTCTTTATCTAACCTCATTTCATAATCAACATAGGCCAAAGCAATTCCTTTCTTTAAACATGGAGACATCCCTCCGCTTGTAACTATGCCCACTTCTTTTTTGTCTTTCGAAAATATCTTATAACCTGATCTCGGTATAGCTCTTTCCTCTGATATAAGTGCAATTAATTTCTTAGATGGTAAATTATCTTGCATTGAATTTGAACCGATAAAACTTGTCTCATGCTTTGTTATCCATGATAATCCTGCTTCAATTGTTGTCGTTTGCTCATTAAGCTCATTTCCGTACAAACAATATCCCATTTCAAGCCTCAATGAGTCTCTACATCCTAATCCAACAGGTAATATATCATCTGAAAGAGATAAAATTTCATTCCAAAGTTTTAAAATGATTGAATTTGGAGCATAAATTTCAAAACCTAACTCACCTGAATAACCAGTTCTTGCAACTATAACCTCATTATTGTCTGGAAGCAATGTTTCATAATATTTTAAATCTTCAATTTTTGGATAGAGTTTTTTTAGATAAGTCTTTGATAAAGGGCCTTGCAAAGCTAACAAAGAAATGGTGTCAGATTTATCTTCTAATGATACATCATCAATTAAATTTGAAGAAAGCCATTCAAAGTTTTTTTCAATATTTGAAGCATTTACTACCAACATGTAGCAATCGCCAAGATGATACACCAGTAAATCATCAATGACTCCACCGGAATCGTTACAGAAAGCAGAATATTGAACTTTACCAGCCTCCAGGTTTTGAATATCATTGGTGGTTACATTCTGTAAAAAAGTTTTAGCATTATTTCCAGAAACAATAAACTCCCCCATATGACTTACATCAAATAATCCACACTTTGAGCGCACATGATGATGCTCTTTTATTATACTTGAATATTGGAGAGGCATCCAAAATCCAGAAAATGGAACTAATTTTGCTTTTAAACTTTGATGAGAATCATAAAGTTTAGTTTTTCTATAATCACTCATCGAATGATAGCCAAAATTCTTTTAATTACATTTTCAATATCACCTTCGTATGAACCTTCATCATTTAATTTTTTAACTGCCTTGTCTATTTGTGACTTTTTATAACCCAGTGAAGAGAGTGCAGTATAAATATCATCGTAAGAAAAGTCAAACTTATCACTATCGAGTTTTTGTGTTGAAATTGGTGTTGATGTTATCTTCTCCTTGATATCTAAAATAATTCTTTTTGCTGTTTTGGGACCTATTCCAGGAATAAGACTAAGTGATTTAACGTCTTCCGAAACAATGTTATCTTTAAAGCTTGATACAGATGCATTTGAAAGAAGGTTGATAGCAGTTCTAGGCCCAATTCCTGATACATCAATTAAATTTAAAAAAAGAGTTCTTCGTTCTAAACCCATAAAACCATAAAGCTCCATTAAATTTTCTTTTACATTTAAATATGTATATATAAAAATATTTTCATTTTCTGATGGCAATTTTTCATAATCTCTTAAACAAATTGAAATACTAAAAACTATTCCATTATTTTCAATGTATAATGTTGTTGGTTCTTTTTTGAAAATTTTTCCTGAAATTGAATTAATCATCTATGTCCTATTTATTCCGCACCACGCAACTGCAATTGCATCTGAGATATCATTTTTCTTTAAAACTTTATCATCTAATTTAAATATTTTTTTTACCATAAATGCAACCTGTTCTTTTGACGCTGAACCATTACCTACAATTGATTGCTTTATTTCTCTTGGGCTAAATTCTTTTGAGACAATATTATTATGTTCTGCTGCAAGCATCACTGATGACTTAGCCTGACCTAACTTAATTGCTGATTGAACATTTTTTCCATAAAAGACATTTTCAACATACAACACTTCTGGTTTAAATTTTTTTATTAGATTATTTGTTTCAAAAAATATAGTATATAATCTTTCCGAAACTTCTTTTCCTTTTTTGGGACTAATTAATCCGCACTCAACCATCGTTATTTCGTTACTTTTTTTTCTCAAAACAGCATAACCTGTATTAGTTAACCCTGGATCAAAGCCAATAATTACCATTAGCTTTTTCCTAGTGATTGGTTTGAAAATACATTTTGCACATCCTCTAAATCATCTAAGAATTCTAATAATTTTTCAACTTTTTGATTTTCATCTTTACTTAAACCTATTTCATCTTTGGGCACATATGCCAAAAAAGAAGAATCTACATTAATGCTTAATTTTTCGAGAATATCAAGCTTGTTATAAAGATCATTTGCATTGAAATACAATCTATAGCATTCTTCATCTTCAAAAAATTCAATACAATCATTTTCAATTGAAAATTCAAAGATTTCATTTTCAGAAATTTCATTTTTATCAATAAGAATTATACCATTTCTTTCAAAATTCCAAGAAACGCTACCATCTTGACCAAGAGAGCCACCAAATTTTGAAAGCGCATGCCTAATATCGGCAACTGTTCTATTCTTATTATCCGTTATTGCTTCTATAAGTATTGCTACTCCATAAGGTCCATATCCTTCATATGACACCTCTTCAATAATTACATTATCTAATTCTCCAACACCTTTTTTAATTGCTTTATCAATATTTGAGTTTGGCATGTTTAATGACTTTGCTTTCTTTACTGCCTGTCGTAGTCTCGGGTTTGAATCAATATCTTTTCCACCCAATCTTGAAGATACAGTTATCTCTTTACTTATTGTTGAAAAAATCTTGCCTCTTTTCTGATCGAGAGCACCTTTTTTTCGTTTTATAGTTGACCACTTACTATGACCAGCCATTAATCATCCTTTTCAATCATCGTGGGAACAACCCAGGCTGCTCTATAACCTAATCTCACAATTTTTTTCTGAAAACTTTCAGCCTCTTTCCTGTTAACAAAATTTCCAACTCTTAATTTATAATTTGGTAATTCAAAAATAATGTAAATTTGCTCATTAATTGATTTTTCAATTTCAGACTTAATATCTTGTAGTTCCTGTTCATTTTGCGAAATAACAATTTGAACTCTATATCCCTTTATTAAATTAATCTCATCAGTTGAGGAAATGTATTCTATTTCATCTTGACTAGAAAATGAAGGTAAATTGACGGTAGGAAATTTTGGAGGATTATCATTAAAATCACTTGGCTTTAAAAAGTCAGATTGGCAAAGTGCGTTACTAATAAAGAAAAGGATTAAAAAATATCTCATATTAATACAAATTTCTAACATCTTGAGCTCGAATCCAACCTTTTCTTCCATCAAAAGTTGAAACTTCAATCCACACATCAGTTTTTTGATGCATTTTCACTTTATTACCTCTATTAAATACTGATTGTTCTATTGCTTGATTTAAAAAAGGAGCAGAATAAACTGTAACTTCTTCATCAACAATAATTGCATATAAATTATTTTGATCCCAAATATTTTTAGTAAAAGTAATTAAAACTGATATAAATACGATTATTGAAATCAAATAAAAAATTCTTTTAAGCACTTTTAATTGAAATACTTTCATTAAAAAAAATGTTATTGCAGTCAAAAGAATAAAATATGAATTAATTAAAAGAAATTGGTTAAGAGAAAGTGATTGAAAAAAAATATTTATTATATCAATTAAGTTATTTTTAGGTAACTCAATATAGCCATCAATATATGCTTTATTGACATTATTATTATTTTTCAAATCAGAATTGATTGGATTTAATTTTAAACCCATTTCATATGACCATCTAGCTTTGCCAAAATTGGATTCATGAAAGTAAGCATTACCTAAATTCAAATATAAATCCTCTGAAAAGAAGCCATTTTCTAATATCTTTTCATAATTTGAAATTGCTTCTTTATAATTATTTTCACTATAAAATTCATTCCCATTATCAAAAAGCTCATTGATGTTTTGTGAAAAAACAATTGTGAAATTAAAGAAAATAATAATGATGACTTTAAACATATTCATCAATCCTTTTTAAAATTTTCTTTAAAGATTTCTTAATATTCTCTTCATCTTTATCATCTTTAAGCTGAGAATACGATTTAGCTTGAAATTCATCCAAAAGCTTTGATATAGCATCAAAATCATTTGATTTAATTTTATTTTTTAAAATGCTCTTTAATGAAGTGATATCAATATTTATTGAACTTAAAATATTTTTTTGATTAAAATATTTTTTGATGATTTTTATTCCGTCCTCATATATTGAATGTGATAAATCAAGGTTTTTTAATGAATTATTTAAAGCATTATTCAATTTTATATATTGATTTATATATCTTCTAAGATTTCTAAAACTTGATTCAAAATATGGTATTATAAATAGTATGAAGGCTATAAAAAGTATAAAGAAAATCGAATTTTGAATTTTGAATTTTGATGAAGATATCCAGTTCTGTTCACCTATTCTAATATATCTAATCAGATTTGAATTTGAATTCAAAATTTCTTTATCAGATATATCAAAAATTGTGCTCTTATTAACATTTAAATTTATATTTTTTGATAATGCTTTTGTCCATGATTTAGTATCCGAACTAAAAAAAGGTATTTCAATTGAATCAATAATATAAGAGCCGTCTTTTCTGGGAATTAAATTGTACTCCCAGGTAATCAAGCCAGAAAAATCATCGGTAATATTTTTTTCAATTTTGGTTTCACCTTCAAAAATATCAAAATCGTCTGGAAATACTATTTTTGGTCTTCCTATATTAGAAAGATTTCCTTCTCCCTTTAAAGTCACCTTAAATACTACAGGAGATCCTTCGTCAATATTTGAATTCGATAGCGATGAATTGAGAGTAAAATCTCCAACTGCACCAGTAAAATTTTCTGGGATATTTTGTAGAGGTAACACCTTAATTGAAACTGGGTCAGAAACAAGCAGTTTAGCTCTAGTTCTTTGAGAAAATGTATCAAAAAATGGATCATCCCAAAAAAGCCTATTAAATGATGAGTCTTTATTTTTTGTCTCAATCTTCATAATCATTGACTTGAGATTATAAATTCCTTCTTCAATTGGAAATAAAGCTACTTCATAGATTTTTAAAGATTTGTAATTATATCCATCAATTTCTATATCAGTCCAACTTTCTGGAGTGAATTGAATTCCAACTGGGTCAAATAATTTTTCAACCCAAAAGTCATTATATTCAGGAAATTCTGTAGATAATACCTTTGATGCTACTCTAGTGTAAAAAGTATATGTTAATTTAATTTGTTCTCCTACAAAAGCTTCGTTTGTACTTACTTTGACTTCCAGAAAAAGATCTTTAGTGGCTTGATCAGCAGTTTGTTTAGAAACTTGAATTTTGTGAGGTTCAGTTATTAATATTTTTTGACCAATATTGACTTTCAAGGATGGTATTTCAAGCATTCCATGTTCTTTTGCAATTAAGGTCCAAGAAATTGATCTAGAAGAGGTTCTGTCGCCATTTACAAACCTATACTCACTTCCAATATTTGGACCTGATATAATTGAAAAGGAATCTTCTATTTTTGATATATCAACCGACGGATTTTCATCAACGTCCGAAATTTTAATTGTAAAAATTATTGATTCAGTAATACTTATATTTTTAGTTGAGACTGAAGATGATATTTCTTGTGCATTTATAAAACCTATAAATGAAGTAATGATAAAAAAAATTCTTACCATTCTTTTCCACTTTCGTTAGAGAAATTGTTTTGTTTTCGCTTTTTATTTACTTTTTCATTCTCTTTCATAGCATTTAAAATATTTTCAACATTTTGGTCAATTTCAATTTGTTTTTCTTCGTTGTTTTCCTGTTGTTTTGATTGTGATGTATCTTGATTTTTTGGACCATCATCATTATTATTTTTTTCGGGATTGCTATCGGAATTATTTGAATTATCATCCTTGTTTTTGTCTTGTTGATTCTGATCTTCGTTTTGGTTGTTTTCATTATTTTCTGAATCTTCGCTATTATCATCCTGGTCTTGATTCTGTTGTTGAGCTTGTTGATTTTTTTCAATTTCATTCTTTACAAATTCATAGTTTTTTCTTGCATCATTATCTTCAGGATTTTTAAGAAGTGCGTCTCTGTAAGATTTCAAACTTTCATCTAACATTTTTGATCTATAGAGCAAATTTCCTCGATTATAACTTAATTCTGAAGATGGATTTAAACTATCTTGCATAGCATAATCAAAAAACTCTTCTGCTTTTTTTAGACTATCTATGGATGAATATATTGTGGCTAGATTGTAGATAATATCATCTTTAGATAAATTCTCTTCATTTAGTAAATACTGATAATAATTTAGTGCTGATTCATAATCTCCATTATCAATCATTTTTTGTCCTATATCCTGTGATACAGCTTTTGAAAAAAGTAATATAATTATTAAAAATCTCATATTTTTCTTTTACCTGATGAAATTAAATAAGATATCATTAGAAGTAATATTGCAACTGCTAATGGATACTGAAATTTATGTTCATAGTCTGAAAATTCAAATGAACTGATTAAAGAGTCTTCCCCTTTTTTTATAATATCTATAATATTTTCGCTTATTGGCTCACTCTTTGAGATACGTAATAATTTTCCATTCTTTAATAACGATATTTCTCTTAAAAAATTTAAATTTATTTTCGAGAGGACTAATTCACCTGACTCATCTTTTAAAAAAGAGTTTTGTTTACTGCGAATCGGAATTAGCGATCCTTTTGAACTCCCTACGCCAATAACGTGTAGATCAATTCTATCATTAACTAAGTAAGATATATCATCAATGGACAAATCGCTGTGATCTTCACCGTCTGTAAAAAGGAAAATCATTTTTTGTTGATCATCTTCATTATCAAAAGCTTCAACTGAGGTTTTAATTGCGTTTGGTATATCAGTACCTCTTGAAGATATCATTGAAGTATCAATACTTTTAATAAAAAGTTTTGATGCATCGTAGTCCATTGTTAAAGGAAGATAAAGGAAATTTGAGCCAGAAAAAACTACAACGCCAATTCTATCCCCTTCAAGACTATCAACGATTTTGGATAGTTCAAATTTAACCTTATCAATTCTTGAAGGTTTAATATCTTGAGCATCCATGCTTAAAGAAACATCAACACAAAAAACTATATCAACACCTTTTCTTTCAACGGGTTTTACAGTTACTCCTGTCTTTATTCCTGAAATAGCAATTATTAAACTTAAAATTCCTATTAATCTAAGGAGGATTTTTAATGAAATTGTGCTTGAATTGCCAATAAATAAACTATTAAAGAAGTTTTTTGAAAAATTTTTGTTATCGAAAATTCTATATCTACTTGATCTATAAAATGAAAAGATTATCGTTAAAAAAAACATAGCTAAACAAACAAGAGCAAAGTTTAAATATTCAAAGTTCATATAACTCTCCTGAAATAATATGATCTCAAAATTTCATGAATTATGAGTAAGAAAAATCCGATAGAAAGAAACCAAATATAAATTTCTTGATAACTTGAAAAATAACTTACAGTAATTTCGGATTTTTCTAAATTATCAATTTCTGAATAGATTCCGGACAAGCTTTCTTTGTCTGCAGCCCTAAAATATTTTGCATTTGTTACTTCAGCTATTCCTTTTAAGGTTTCTTCATCAATTTCATTTCTTACAAATCCTCTTCCAGGTATCTGGGTGATAGATTGGTTGGTTCCTGCTCCAATTGTATAAACTTTAATATTATATTCTTTTGCAATTTTTGCTGCTGAAATTGGATCAATTGAACCTACATTATTACTTCCATCCGAAAGTAGAATAATTACCTTACTTTCTGAATCACTGTTTCTGAGCCTATTTACTCCATTTGCAATAGCAACACCTATTGCTGTTCCATCATATTTAGGCTCCATAACAGTAACTTCAGATAATAAATTATTTAAAACACTATAGTCAATTGTTAATGGGCATTGTATAAAAGTGTCCTTACCAAAAACTAATAAACCAATTCTATCACCGTTTCTATTTTCAATAAATTCTTTCGCAGCATCTTTAACAGCTTCCAATCTATTTGGCTTAAAATCATCTGCAAGCATACTACTGCTTGTATCTAATACAAGAACGATGTCTATAACCTCTACTGTTATATTTTTATCAACTGAGGATATTCTAGGTCTTGCTAAACCTATTATGATAGAAACTAATGCAATAATAAAGAGAGAGTTAATTAAAAATACTTTAAACTTACCCTGATATCCGAAGAAATTTTTAAGACTGTTAAAATTGGAAACTTGAATAGATGTAGATTTGTTGAAAAAAAATTTTTTAAAAATAATTAAAACCAAAAACAATGGTATTATAAATAAAAAATTTGGGTATAAAAATTCCATTAATTTGCTTCAAAAATTTCCTCTTCACCTAATATATGAGCTAAACTGAATAAAGTTTCCTCTTTAAAAGAATTAGAAACTAATTGAAGTCCAATTGGAAGATTGTCAGATGAAAATCCGGCAGGAATATTTAGCGAAGCTATTCCAGCTAAATTTATGGGAACAGTAAACAAATCAGATAAATACATTTTCAATGGATCTTCTAAATTATTTTTAAGTTTAAATGGTAATTCAGGAGTAGTTGGTATTAATAAATTTTCACATTTATTAAATAATTCTGAATAACCATTTTTTATTAATCTTCTGACTTTTAAAGCTTTAGAAAAGTATGCATCATAATACCCTGAGGAGAGAACATAAGTTCCAGTCATAATTCTTCTTTTTACCTCGTCTGAAAATCCTTTTGACCTGGTTTCAATATAAAGCTCTGATAGGTCTTTTGTATTGACTCTATTACCATACCTTACACCATCAAATCTTGATAAATTCGAAGAAGCTTCAGCCATAGTTAAAACATAGTATGCAGGTATACAATAATTAAAATAAGGTAAATCAATTTCAATTATTTTTACTTTTTTTGACTTAAAGTAATCAACTAACTGGCGATATTTTTCTGCTATTTCAACATTTATATTTTTTAGAATTTTATCAGAAACTACTCCGACTGATTTAGGAAGTTTTGAATCTTCAAAAGATAGATTTTTAGGAACGTTAACATCTACGCTAGTTGAATCTTTATGATCTTGACCTGAAATTATACAAAAAGTGTTATAAACATTTACAATAGATTTAGACATAATACCTATTGTATCGAAAGATGATGCATGAGCTACTAAGCCATATCTGGATATTCTTCCGTAAGATGGTTTTAAACCATAGATACCACAAAATGCAGCTGGCTGCCTTACTGAACCACCTGTATCAGAACCCAAAGCAATGTCAGAGAGACCTTCAGCAATCGCTGCTGCAGACCCACCGCTAGAACCTCCTGCAACTAAATTATGGTCAAAAGGATTTCTTACAGACCCATAAATCGAAAATTCAGAAGATGAACCCATTGCAAACTCATCACAATTAGTTTGACCAATGATAACACCCCCTTCAAGTTCAATTCTATCAATTACTGTTGCATTATATGGAGAAATATATGATTCTAATATACTTGATGCACAGGTTAAAGGCTCATCCTTAATTGCAATATTATCTTTTATCAGAAATGTTTTATCTTTTAAAAGACCTTCTCTAGTTTTTTTTAAATCAATACGTTTAATACGATTTCTGATAACAGAATTTGTCTTGCTAGCAGAAATTTTATCTTTAACAATAAGTAATTTCTGCTCAAAAGAATTAGATGGATTCATCTAAATTTATTTATCGGAATTTTCTGATTTTTTAATTTCTTCCTTTGTATCGTCTAAAGCACCACGAAACTCTCTTAAAGAATTTGCGAATCCTCTAGCAATGCCAGGAAGTCTTTTACCGCCAAAAAGAAGTAAAAGTATTAAAAAAATTAAAACTAATTCACCAGTACCTAAATTGAACATATAAACCTCATAATTTATCTAAAGTATTTTAATAAATAATATGCAATGCCGAAACCAATAATACTACAAACATTAAATTTTAAAATAAAACCAAAATCTATAACAATTACACCTAGATCAATAAGATAATCACTATTCATTGATCCAAAAGTAAAATCATAAGAAATTAGAAAAAATTGTTTTACTGCACTACCTTCCGGCAATAGAAAAGCAAGAATATTTCCAACAAAAGTTCCTAGTAAAGCTCCGGTACAAAGACCGAAAATAATAAGTTTCATGCTTCTTCTATTCATACTTCGCCCAATGTTAATTTTATATCTTTAAAATTATCTTCTCTAAGAACTGTTAATATAATTTCGTCACCAGCTCTAAAGTCTAATTTAACTAAAACTGCTTTAATTTCCTCTAATGATTCAATTTTATAACCTTCTATTGCAACTATAATATCCCCCCTATACAACTCTTCGTTTATGGCGGTCGAATTATAATCTACTTTATCTATAAATAACCCAATTTGATCTTTCGCTGAACCATATAAATACTGTCGGGCATTTAATCCAAAAGAAACTCTTCTATCAATTACTCCTTTGAGCTTTAATTCATTTGCTATTTTTTTTGCAAAATTTATTGGAATAGCAAATCCTAAATTCTGTGAATCTGTTCTCATAAATGTGTTAATTGCAATAACGTTACCTTTTGAGTCAATTAATGGACCTCCACTATTTCCAGGATTTAATGATGCGTCAGTCTGTATCATATTATCTAATAATTTTATATCAGGTAACAATTCTCCTGAAGAATCTAATAATCTGCCAGATCTGGAATCAATACTGAAGTCTGCATTGACTGCACTAATGATGCCAGCAGATGCAATGGGTTGATATTGAACATTTGAGATTAAGTTTCTAGGATTACCTAAGGCAATTGCCCATTCACCAACTTTTACATCATCGGAATTACCTAAATTACAGTATTCGAAGTCATCTCCCTCAATTTTTAGCAATGCAATATCAGAAACAGTATCCACTCCAACTATTGCCGCATCATAGGTTTGGCCTCCAGGTACAACTACAGTAACATTAATTTCTGTTGTAATAACAGCAGACGAAAAGTTATCTCTAATATTATGAGCATTAGTAAGTATATATCCATCTTTACTAATTATAAATCCTGATCCATTTGAAGAAGCTGGCTTTAAATTTCTATATCCTCTCCATGTTCTTAAGACTCTCTCCTGACTTCTGTATATTCCCACAACTCCTGGACTTGCTAATTCAATAGCGTTAGAAATTGCAGTAGATTTAGAAGATGATATTTGAACATCTTCTTTTTTTGCATTATTGCACCCTATAAATAAAAAAATAATTAAAATAATATACTTAATTCTCATAAAAAATTTCCTTTAAAACTAAACCATTAGAAGGAGCTTTAAATATTTTTGCGTCTTTAATTGGCTGATTTAACAAAGTCCTAAAATCATCAATTGAAATTTTATTTTGACTAACTGCAATCATGCTTCCAACTAAATACCTTACCATATGATGTAAAAATCTATTTCCATGAATAATATATAATAGTTTTTCATGATTTTTATCATCAAAAACCCATTTTGAAGCAAATATTTCACAATTGTTATTTTGTTTGTTTGAAAATTTTGAAAAAGATAAAAAATTGTGTTTACCTTCAATTATTTTTGATGCTTCCATTAATAATTTTAAATCAATATTCTTTACATGATAATGATCTTTCAAATACAGAGGATTATCGCTTAAACAACATAAATAGTTATACTCTTTACTCTTTGCATCAAACCTACTGTGAAAACTTTCTTCAATTTTTGACAAATGGGATATTCTTATTTCTTTATCAAGTCTGGCATTTATTGCTCGATGGAGCTCTTTTTCAGTTAACTTAGAATCCAAATCAAAATGAGCAACTTGACCTAATGCGTGTACACCAGCATCAGTTCTGCTTGCCCCATAAATCTTAACTTTTTTATTATTATTTAATACAAATATTGAGGATTCAATTTTATCTTGGATTCCGCTTAGATTTTTTTGTGACTGAAAGCCTGAAAAGTTAGTACCATCATATTGAATTACAATTTTATATCTAGTCATTTAATCTTAATAATTCTATTATATACATTTCTGTCATCAATTTCTGACCTAACTAAAACTTCACCAGAAGGCAAAATTATACCAGATATCCCATTATTAGCGCTTTGAACGACCGGTACTCCTAATTCTATTGAACGCAATTTTGCATGTTCAAAATGTTGATATGGCATAGCTTTACCAACATAAGAGTCATTAGTTATGACAAAAATTATTTCAGCTCCTTTGCTAACCATTTTTTTTGAAATTTTGAAGCTGCTAGAATCATAACAAATTAAAATAGATGATTTAATGTCCCCTATTTGAAATATATTA
The DNA here is from genome assembly GCA_902525615.1 of uncultured Fidelibacterota bacterium. Taxonomy (GTDB): domain Bacteria; phylum Fidelibacterota; class Marinisomatia; order Marinisomatales; family Marinisomataceae; genus Marinisoma. The sequence goes on along the minus strand of CABZHT010000003.1, from coordinate 33,883 downwards.
AAGCTTTCTCCTGGAGTAAAACTTCCCATATCATCAAACTGATTTATTTTTGATAACCAGTTTTTAAAAAAAGGAACATATTCTGCAAATGGAACTAAAAAGATTTTTTGATAGGTATCATAAAATCCATCTGGTCTTAAAAAAATTGCACTATTATAAACTTTAAGCTCATTTTTCAAATACATTCTTTGAGGAATACCAGTTATAAGAACTGAATCTGTAATTTTTTCCTGTAGTTTAATTCTTTCCTTTGAATTCGGAGCAGCTAAGAATGATGTTAAAGCAGCTTCAGGCCAAACAATGACATCTGGATTTGATTCTAAAGATTTCTCTAAAAGATCATTCATTATATTTTCATTTCTTTTTTTTAATTTTGGATTCCATTTTTCATCTGGATAAATCACAGGCTGTCCAATCGAAACATTAATCTGTTTTTGAAAATTTATTGAATTATAATTTGAAATTAATATTTGACCAATTAGAGCGTTTATAAGTATAACTGATATAAAACTATAAATATATTTTTTTTGTTTTAATGAAATAAACTTATAAAAAAGAATATTAAGCAGGACAATAATAAATAAAGATAGATCTTCGTGAATACTTACAATTTGAATCAATCTATTGTAACCTGTTTGACTAAGAGAAAAATTCAGCCAAGGGGCAGCCAAGGGGCCTATATCTCTTAAATTTTCAATTAAAACCCAAATAAAAGGAATTAATAATAACTGAATTTTATCTGATAATTTTCTTTTCTTAAAAAAATGTAGTATCAAATAAAATAAAACCCAATAAAATGAATAAAAAATGCATATGGCTAAATAAGAAATAATTGCAACCTGAATACTAGTTCCGGAATTTAGAGCTACCCAGTGTGTTATTATCGCATAGCTCGTAAAACCTGCTATATAGAAATATATTATTTTTTCTGAAAGCTTAATTGATTTATCGAAAATAAAAAATAGTGGAATCAAGAAAAACCAAGCTAAAAAACCCAAATGAAAAGGTGGAAATGAAAGACCTAACATTAGTCCACTCATTAAAGAAAACATTAAATTTTTTTTAGCTATCAAAAGGAACCTTTATCTAAAAATGATTGTAATATTATTGTTGATGCAATTAAATCTATATACTCTTTATTCTTTCCTGTCTTAATGTTCTGTTCATGCATAATTTTTTTTGCAGATTCGCTCGAAAGTCTTTCATCCTGAAGAAAAACATTAAAATTTAAATTTTTAAGCTCCTCAAAAAAATCATCGACCAATTTTGTCATTTCATTTTTTTTATTATTCATATTTAGTGGATAACCAATTACAAAAGATTTAACATCATTTTCTATTGCAATTTCTTGTAGTTTACTTAAAAGTTCTTCCCTTTTTTTATATTTAATTACTTTAAGTGGAATTGAAATAATCTTCAATGGATCTGAAATTGATAATCCTACTTTGGAAAGACCAAAATCTATACCTATCAATCTATCAGTCATGTACACGCTCAACTGAGTCAACATTTTTTAGTTTTTGAATGTCTTTTATAACAGAATTAAGCTTTGCTCTACTTTGAACTTTACAAACTATCCAGATATTTGCAATACCACCTTCAGTTACATCAGTTGACACATCAACCATATTTACATTATTCTTTGAAATAATATTTGCGATTTCATTTAACATTCCAGCTATATCAATGCAAGTTATATGAATTTTTGAACGAAAAGCCAAATTTTCTTTAGCATTCCAATTAACAGATACTAACCTGTCTTGCTTGGAAGACAAAGAAGATAAATTTGTGCAAGATAATTCATGTACAATTAATCCTCTACCTCTTGAAATATAACCTATAACATCATCTCCAGGTATTGGATTGCAACATTTACCGTAACTAACAACTAAGTTCTTTAAACCATCTAAATTAATTCCATCAACATCTGATCTTGCTGTGTCTACAAACTCGGTTTGATCAATTTCTTTAGATAAATTTTTCTGCAAATCAGGGAAAATTTTTGGAATCACATCTTTAATAATTACTCCCCCTCTACCTATATCAGAAAGCATATTATTCAAAGTTTTAAAACCTGCTAACGCATATCCCTTTTTAAACTCATTCAACCTATCTAAAATCTTTAATTTTCTTAAGGATTTCTCTAAAATCTCGTTTCCAATCTTAATGCTTTCTTCAAGTTCAATTCTTCTTAAATATTTCGATATTTCATGTTTTGCTCTTGAAGTTTTGACAAACTTTAACCATCCACTGTTTGGAGTTTGATTTTTATTTGTTTCTATCTCAACTATATCTCCACTTTTTAAGCTGTAGCTTAGAGGAACCAACTTTTTGTTTACTTTTGATCGAACTGTTGTAAAACCAAGACCTCCATGTATAGCAAATGCAAAATCTAATGGGGTTGAATTTACAGGTAGTTTTATCAAGTCTCCTCTTGGCGTAAAAACAAATATTTCGTCTTCAAACATATTTATTTTTAATAAATCCATTAATTCTTCAGGTTCTGAACTATCACTATTAAGCATAGATAATAAATCTCTCAACCATGATACTTGTGAATCAAATTCTCCTATCTCATCATTGCCCTTATAAAGCCAATGTGCAGCAACACCAACTTCAGCAGTATGATCCATATCCTTTGTTCGAATCTGAAATTCTGTAAGCCTATTATCTCTAGTTAATACTGTTGTATGGATTGATTGGTATCCATTGGTTTTTGGGGTTGCTATAAAATCTTTAAATCGATCTTGTAATGGAGGATAAATACTATGAATCACACCAAGAGCGAGGTAACATTCCTCAATTTTATCAACTACCATTCTTATTGCATATAAGTCATAGATATCTTCAAACTTTTTACCACTATTTTCAATTTTTCTATGAATGGATGAAATTGATTTATATCTACCAAAAATATTAGATTTAATTTTATATGAACTTAGTTCAGCCTTAATTGGTCTTATTGTATTAGATAAAATATCCTCATTTAATCTAGTTGAGGTCTCAATTTTCTTTTTAATACTATTAAAGGCTCTTAAATCTAAACATTTTAATGACAAATCTTCTAATTGCCACTTTAGCTTTGCCATTCCCAATCTATGCGCTAAAGGCACAAATATTTCTTTTGTTTCTAATGCAATTTCTTTTCTTTTATTTGAAGATAAATATTGAATTGTTTCCATATTGTTTAGTCTATCTGCAAACTTTATAATAATTACTCTCAAATCTCTTGCAAGAGAAAGAAATAATTTGGTGAAATTTTCTGCTTGTTTATGCTCTTTAGATCTAAAAGCAATATTTTCAACCTTTGTAACACCATCAACAAGAGAAGCAACATCAGAACCAAACTCTTCTTCAATATCAGATAATTTTACTTCCGTATCTTCAACAACATCGTGTAATAAAGCACTTACAACTGTTGTATGATCCATATTCCAATCAATTAAAATATTAGCAACATCAATACAGTGACTCACAAAAGGAAGTCCAGACTTTCTTACTTGACCCTTATGCATTTTAATAGAATATTCAAGTGCATTTTCAACTTGCTTTCTGTTTTTTTTTGTAGGAATTCTTTTTAGAAGATTTTTTCCTTTATAAGCAATAACCTCGTCATTATTTTTAATAACATTACTGCTCATATTTTAAAACTCTTGATGATTATCAAATCTTGCATACGTATCTATAAACGTTGCAGTGACTCTTCCAGTTGGACCATTTCTTTGTTTTGCTACAATTAAATACGCAAGACCTTTCAAATCTTGATCTTCTTTATCGTATACTGCTGGTCTATAAAGGAATATTACTACATCAGCATCTTGTTCAATTGCACCACTTTCTCTTAAATCTGAAAGCATTGGCTCTTTTTTCGTTCTTTGCTCGACTGCTCTAGAAAGCTGTGAAAGAGCAATTACTGGAATATCTAATTCTTTAGCTAAAGCTTTAAGAGATTGAGTAATTTGTGAAATTTCATTCTGTCTATTCTCAGAATTTTTTGGACCTTGCATTAGCTGTAAGTAATCAACAATAAGCAGTTCTATATTTCTTTCTCTTTTTAATCTTCTAGCTCTTGATCTTAGATCTAATATTGACAATGCTGGTGTATCATCTATGTAAAGAGGAGCTTGAGCAAGTTTTCCTGAAGCAATGTTAATATTTTTCCATTTTATATTTGGACTTCCTCTTCTTACAAGAGCATTATCTACCCTAGCTTCTGACGTTAATAATCTTTGTCCAAGTTGATCGCTTGACATTTCTAAACTAAATATTGCAGTTGCAGATTTATTTTCAATAGCTGCATTTCTAGCAATAGTCAATGCCAAAGCAGTTTTTCCCATAGATGGCCTTCCTGCCAAAATAATTAAATCACTGTTCTGAAACCCTGCTGTCAACTTGTCTAAATCAATAATACCTGATGGGACTCCAATTATTGATCCTGGATTTGCAGCCATATTTTCTATTCTCTTAACTGTACTTGAAAGAATTGGTTCAATATGTTGATAAATTTTCGAATCTTTCTGTTCCGTTAAACTAAAAATTGACTGTTCAGCTTCATCTAGAATTGATCCAACAGTATCTCCAGCATCTAAAGCTTTTTTAGAAATTTGATGTGAAGTAGTAATCAAGTCTCTTAACATACCCTTTTCTTTAACGATTTCAGCATAAGTTTCGACTCTTGCAGACGTTGGCACTTTATCAACTAAACCTGTTAAATAATAAATTCCTCCGACTGATTTCAAGTTTTTACCTTTTTTAAGTTCATCAGATACAGAAACTGTATCAATTGGGTCGCTATTATTCATTAAAACGAGCATTGCTTCAAAGATTTTTTTATGAGAATCTTTATAGAAATAATGACTTGAACCTAAGATGCTTATAGCCTTATTTGCAGCATCTTCATCAATCATCATTGATCCCAATACTGCTTCTTCAGCTTCAAGCGCTTGAGGTTGTAAATTTAAACCTTCAGTTTTTTTATTTTCGGCCATTTTTATTTATCCACACTCTTTCAACAATTGAAATTTTATATTTTAATAGATTAATGATGTTTTAATAATCTGACAAGCTAATCCTTGATAACAGGATTATTTATTTAATATCCAATTAATAGGCTTAATGCCTTTAGACTTTAAAAACTTATTAGTCTTAGAAAATGGATTTGATCCAAAAAATCCTCTATGAGCTGATAGAGGTGAAGGATGAACTGAAGTAATTATATAATGCTTAGATGTGTCAATTACATCTTCAATTGAGTGCGCTTGCTTACCCCATAAAATGAAAACTATGTTTTCTAATTTAGAAGAAACTATTTCGATTGTCTTTTTTGTAAAGATCTCCCATCCCAAGTCTTTATGAGAATTTGCATTATCTTTTTCTACAGTTAAGACGGAATTTAAAAGTAAAACTCCCTGATCAGCCCATGATTGTAAATTTCCTGAATTAGGAATTGGTATATTTAGATCGGATTCTAGTTCTTTAAAAATATTCAAAAGCGATGGCGGAATTGCAATACCGTCATTTACGCTAAACGACAAACCGCTTGCCTGACCTTGACCGTGATATGGATCCTGTCCAATTATTACCACCTTTACATTGTTTAAATGTGTCGAATTAAAAGCATTAAACATTAAGGAAGGTTTTGGATAAATAGTTTTATTTTTGTAAGAATTTCTGACCTTAGCAGAAAGATCTATCCAATACTTCTTTTCAAATTCTTCCTTAAGTTCAGAATACCATGAATCATGAATCTTAACTTTTTTTTGGATATTTAATTGTGAGAGTTGGTTGAGATATATTTCGTTACCGAATAGCTGCTTATTTTGATTGATAAATATCTTTTTTAAAGATTTAGTGCTCAATTGATTCTTCGGTCTTATTCCAATCAATATCACCGTCTAAGAACTCATCTAAGGCAACAGAGGTGACTTTTTCTTCCTTGTCAAAATCAATATTTTCCCTACTAACTGGCTCTGCAAGAATACCATCTTCAGAAATTTCTTCATTTTCATCAATCATTTGCTTAACAATTCTATCTTGAAGAATTTGTTTTGCTCTTTTTGATGAGACAACAACAGCTTCATAAATATCATCTGTCTTTTTTAAAAGCTTGCTAAACGAAATTGGGTCTACAGCCATTTTAATCCTCTTTTTTGTGTCTATTTATAATTTCTTTAATTTTTTCAAACGTGGTCTCGAAGTTATCATTAATAAGATTATAGTCAAATTCTTTTTTTAAGTTATCTTCTTCTTCAAACCTGCTTAATCTTTTATTAATTTCATCTTCAGTTTCAGTTGATCTTAAAAATAATCTTTTTCTTAGTTCTTCCATATTAGGAGGTGATAAAAAAATCGATATAGTATTGCTTGGATAATAGTTCATTAAACTAACTGCCCCATTAACATCTAGCTCAAAAAATAAATGCTTATTATTATCAATATACTGTTTCAAACTACTTAATGCAGTGCCATATAAATCTCCGTGAACATTTTCATGCTCAAGAAATAGGTTTTCTTCAATCATTTTTTCAAATTGTTCTTTTTTTATAAAATTATAGTGGACACCATCAATTTCATACTTTCTTTTATTTCTAGTTGTATATGAAACAGAAATTTCAATGTTCAGATCTCTTGAAAGTAATTCTAAAAGAGTAGTTTTACCTGAGCCTGATGATCCGGAAATAATGATAAAATTTTTCATAAAATATTTCCTATTTGTTCTCTTAATTTTTCAGCTTGCATTTTTAAGCTTATTGCATGCTTAGATACTCTTTTATCTAAAAACTTAGATAATATTGTATTAGACTCTCTATTGATTTCCTGTAAGATAAAATTAATTTTTTTTCCAGATAATTGCTTTGATTTAATTGATTGAGATATCTGACTTAAATGACTATTAATTCTATCAATCTCTTCTGAAATATCAATCTTTTCTATCTCATCAATTACGTCATTATTTGACTTTAAATTTATTTTACTTGCATGTACTTTTTCTTGAATTTTTTCAATCTTAAGTAAATCTTTTTTAGCTATATCCAAATACCCATAAAATTCTTTTTCTATTATAGCTCCTTCTTTATTACGCATATCAATCAATTCTTTTGTTGCGATTTTTAAGGATGAGAAAATCTTTTTTTTAATTGTATTACTATGTGGTACATAGCTTAAAATATCATTATTTCTTAGCAATTGGCTGTAATTCAAATCGATATCATACTTTTTTTCAATTTCTTTATATGCTTTTAAAACACTCGATGTTTTTTGACTATTAAATTTGAAAGTATCTTTTGAATCTACTTTTATAAACAATGTAACTGAACCTCTCAATAATTTTTTTTTTAAATAGTTTCTAATCTTGTATTCAAGTGGACCAGATAAATCAAAAGATTTTGTGTTCAATTCGAAATACCTTGAGTTAAAAGATTTTAATTCAATATTTATTGAAAGACTAGAATCCTCGTAGCTCGAAGAACCAAAACCTGTCATACTAACTAACATTATGCTTCAACCTTTCTTTTCATATTCAATAAATAAAGTAATAATACTCCAATAGGAAATAGTAATGAAAATATAGGGAAAATTAATTTAAAACTATAGTTATCTGCTATTAATCCTCCTAAGTATGCTGCTAAACCTGAAAGACCAAACATTAAGAAAAAGTTTAAACCAAAGACAACTGATCTTATCCTTAGTGGAGTAATATCTTTAATTATGGAATTAATTAATGGTTGAATTGAGTACATAATAATTGCCAAAAGAACTGAAACAATTACAATCAATGTTTTTCCGACAAAAATTATTGATATGAATAAAGGAAGAAGTAGGAGAAAAACTCTTGATAATAATTTAATTCTATCAAACTTATCTCCAAAATATCCTGATAGAATTTGCCCTAAAAAACCTGTTAACATAATTGCTGATACAATAGAATTTGCGTTCGAGCCAAATTCTAAATTAAACACTGAAGGAATAAATGTGTTAAATACTGTAAATGATAAACCTACAACGAATGAAATTAGGAAAAAAATTGATAAAATTGAGTTATGTTTTTTATCGCTAAAGTCATTTGGGCTAATAATATCCATTTTTTCAGTATTTGGTATAAACTTCATTGAAAGAGGCAATAAAAAAGCATTTAAAATTGCAGTAAAAATGAATGCATAATGCCAACTAAAATACAATAAAGAAAAATATGATATTAGAGGACCTAAAGAAACACCAACTGATCCAAAGACTCCATGAAACGCATTTGCCTTTGCAATATTTTTGTCAAAAGTTTCTGAAATTAATGTTAGAGAAACAGGATGATGAATGCTCGCGAAAAGTCCCAATAGAATACTGCTTAGCGAAAACATTAGTACACCATTTGAAACACTCACTAAAAGCGCAGAAAATAAAATTCCCAATTGAGAAAATACAATTAATTTTTTTGGTCCGTACTTATTGTACAAAAAAGACATTGGAAGGGAGCCAACACCAAAACAGAAACTCACAATACCAAATATTAGCCCTACTTCGGCTGCATTTAGAGAAAAAAAATCAATTAAATTTATATACATACTTGGAATCAACATCATAATGATGTGATTTGACATGTGAGATAAACTTAAAACAAATAGAATAGATCTAGAAGGCAAGCTTTACTTCTTTTCTGCAAGACGAGCAGCTTTACCGGACAATCCACGTAAATAATACAATTTAGCTCTTCTTACTTTATTTACTCTATCAACTTTTATAGATGCGATTGATGGAGAATGAAGTGGAAAAATTCTTTCGACTCCAATACCATTAGAAATTTTTCTTACAGTAATTGTTTCAGCGATACCGGACCCCTTACGAGCAATAACAGTACCTTTATATAACTGCTGTCTTACTTTTTGACCTTCTCTAACATTAACGTAGATTGAAAGGACATCTCCTGCTTTAAAATTTGGTATATCTTCTCTTAATGTATTACTCATTTTATTTTTTCTCCAAAAGATCAGGTCTTCTGTCTTTTGTAATTTCTAACTTTTTATCATTACGCCATTTTTCAATTGCCTTATGATCGCCAGATAATAATACTTCTGGAACTTTTAATCCATCAATTTCATTAGGCCGCGTAAAATAAGGAGCATCTAGTAAATCGTCAACAAAAGAATCCGTCATTGCTGAATTTAAATCATTCAAAACACCTGGAATTAATCGTGCAATTGAATCAAAAATAATCATTGTTGATAATTCGCCGTTTGAAATGATAAAATCTCCAATTGATATTTCTAAATCGACATATTTTTCAATAACTCTTTCATCTATACCTTTATAATGTCCACAAATAAAAATTAAAGAGCTCTCATTGCTAAGATTACTACTTATTTTATGATTTAAAACTTTTCCTTTTGGCGAAGGAAAAATTATTTTAGGCTTTTTTTGTGATTTTGATATACAATATTCAATAGCGCTAAACAATGGTTCGCACATCATAACCATTCCACTTCCACCTCCATACGGTTCATCATCGATTTTTTTATAATTATTTTTGGTGAAATCTCTAAGATTAACAGTCTCAATGGTAAGGAGACTTTTTTTTACTCCTTGATTAGCTATATTGTTTTCGATTAGAGTACTTATCGAATCAGGAAATGGTGTTATAATATAAACTTCCATATTATTTGACAAAAATTTAAGCTGTAAGACTTATTTTTTTTCTTCTGCAGGTGCTTCTTCAGCTACTTCTTCTGCAGGTGCTTCTTCAGCTACTTCTTCAGCTACTTCTTCTGCAGGTGCTTCTTCAGCTACTTCTTCTACAGGTGCTTCTTCAGCTACTTCTTCAGCTACTTCTTCTGCAGGTGCTTCCTCGGCAACTTTGGCAGCAGATTTATCAGCTTTTAATTTTTCTTTTTTGTCCTTATTGGCTTTAATTCTATCTTGGATTACCTTATCTCTTTCTTTTTTCCATTCTTCAACAGCTTTCTCAATTTCTTTTTCAGATAATCCCTGTTTCATTAAATGCCATCTGTATGCTAATCCTGATCTCTTCATTAACTTGTTAACAGGGTCTGTAACTTGCGCACCAAGCTTTAACCATTCAAGAATTCTTTCTTCTTTTAGGACATAATTTTTCTCTTTATTGCTTTCAATTGGGTTGTACCAACCTACTTGCTCAATTGCAGAGCCGTCTCTTCTTTTTCTTGAATCAATAATTATAATTCTATAAAAAGGTCTGTTTCTACGACCTATTCTTTTAAGTCTAATTTTTGTTGCCATAAACTATTTTTCTCTTTTTTTAATTTTGTTATTAAAACAGGCGTAATTTGTCTAAAACTAATGAATACTACAAATGATTTATTTTATGAAAAATCAATGGACATAAGTTTTGAAATTCCTTGTTTTTCAGCTGTAACGCCATAAATACAATCTGCTGATTCCATTGTCAATTTATTATGAGTTACCATAATAAATTGAGTAGTTTTACTGTAATCTTTTATCACATCAGTAAACTTTTTAATATTTATATCATCAAGAGGCGCATCAATTTCATCTAAAATACAAAATGGACTTGGCTTGTACTGATAAATTGAGAAAAGTAATGCAATTGCAGTTAAGGACTTTTCTCCAGCAGATAACATCTTTAGGGAATTATTTCTTTTTCCAGGAGGTTGAGCAAAAATATTTATATCAGAATTTAGAGGATCATTAGGATCTGATAATTCAATTGAACCCTTACCCCCATTGAAAAACACTGTAAACATAGTTTCAAAATTTTCTTTGACTTGGTTGTATGTATCAAAAAACTGTTCTTGGGCAACAATATCAATTTTCTTAATAGCTTCTTTTAAATTATTTTCGGCATCAATTAAATCAGCTTTCTGTTCCAAAAGATTATTTAGTCTTGCAGTTTTTTCTTCATGCTCATCTTTGACTGCCCAATTAATTGGACCAATAGAATCAATACTTCTCTTTATTTTTTCTACCCTAAAAACCATATCTGAAATGTTGTAATCCTTTACATCTCTTAAAACAACATCATTTCCAAACTTTTCAATAATATTCTGCTCTATTTGGGTTTTTTTTATTTTTGATTCTGCAATTTTCATCTCAGCTTCTTTTATTTCATAAAAAAGATCATCTTTACTGAATTTATCAGAATCAAGCTTTGCTCTTATTGTCTCCATTTTGATAAATGCCTTATTTACATCATTCTCTTTTTTTTCTAAATCTAGATTATTTGAATTTATTTGGTCTTGAATTTTTTTAATAGATTCATCCATTTTTGAAAAATCAAATTCTTGCTCTTTTCTATATTTATCTATTTTATCTTTATAGTCTTGTATGCTTGCTTTTAATTTTTCATATTTTTTGTCAGTTTCAATTACAGTGTAATTTTTATTTTTGAATTTTTCCCTGCTTTCATCTGACAAGCTTTTAGTTGCATCTTGATTTGAGACAATTTTAATATAATCTTTATCAAACTGGTTAAGTTGATTAATCTTTTTCTGAAGTTCCTCCTCGAGCAATCCGACACCTTTGGATGACTCTTGATTCTTTTCTTGAATCTCCGAAAGCAGCTTTTCTGTAAGCTTATCAACTTTTGCTTTCATTGTTACTAAAGATTCTTTCTCTTTTAAATATGCTTCTCTGGAATTATCAAATTCAACACTTTCAACTTCTTTTTTAGAAGTAGTTTTTTGTAAAACTTTATTCTTTTTCTTTAACATTTCCTCAAGAGGTAAAATAACATTCTCAAGATCAGTTATTCTTGCTGAGGCTAGATCTAGCTCTAATTCTTTTAATTCGCTTGTAAGTTTTTCATGTCTCTTAAATCTTTTTAATTGCAAATCTAATGCCTTGACTTGAATTTCAATTTCTAAGATAATATCATCAATTCTTTCTAAATCTCTTGAATTCAAATCAAACTTTTTCAAAGCAGATCTTCTTTTGGTTTTATATTTATTTACTCCAGCAGCTTCTTCAAACATTTGCCTTCTACTATCATCTTTATCTGATAATATTTGTTCAATCATATTTAATTCAATTACAGAGTATGCATCTGAGGTTAATCCAGTATCTACAAAAAGATTTGAAATATCTTTTAATCTGCAGTTATTTCTATTAATAAAATATTCACTTTCACCAGAACGATACAATCTTCTTCCAATTTCAACTTCTGAATATTCAACTGGTAACAATCCTTTATTATTTTCAATTGTTAAAAAAACTTCACATAGACCTAATGGTTTTACATTAGAAGCACCATTAAAAATCACATCTTCCATTTTTGAACTTCTTAATCTCTTAGTTTTTTGCTCACCCAAAACCCATCTTATTGCATCTACGATGTTTGTTTTACCACAACCATTTGGGCCAACAATGCCTGTTATACCTGAATCAAATACAACGGTTTCTTTTTTTGCAAAAGATTTAAAACCAAAAATTTCTAATTTTGAAATATGCATTGTTTATTATCCTGGAGGCCATCCTAAAGATCTACCTCCAATGAAATGAAGATGAATATGGTAGACTGTTTGTCCTCCATCTTCATTACAATTAAAAATAGTCCTATATCCTGATTTATCTATACCTAGTTTGATTGCCATCTTTTTAGCTGCTTGAAACATTTTGCCAATTAATTCAGTATCCTCAGCATTCAAGTCGTTTAATGTCTCGATTTTCTTTTTTGGAATGATTAAAAGATGTATAGGTGCTACAGGATTAATATCATCAATTATAATTAAATCATCATCTTCATGATGAATAGTAGCAGGGATTTTCCTTAAAATTATTTTTTCGAAAATTGTTTTAGTCATTATTTATCAATAATTCATTTATGATTGATATCAAAGAAACTATAGCAGTTTCAGTCCTTAATATAGTTCTCCCAAGATTAACTTTAATGAAATTTTTTTCATTTATTATTTTTTTTTCATTCTCTGAAAAATCACCTTCAGGCCCTACAATTAAATTAATTTTTTTATTTTTAGATAAATTTTTAATTGTATCTAATTGTTCAAAAATAGTTTTATCTGAATTTATCAAACATGCAATATTTACTGATTGATTATCATGCCATTCAGTAAAATTTTTTAATTTATTTAACCTTGGAAAATAAGCTCTCATGCTTTGTTTACATGCAGAGTGAATTGAAGATAAAAGCTTATCGTGATTTATTGAAGATTTTACAGATTTATCAAATTTAACTGGGGTTAATTCATCAACTCCAAGCTCTACAGACTTTTCAAGAGCTATCTTGAATCTATTATTTTTAATTAAAGGTATTGCAAGATGTAGTTTAAAATTTCGTTCAGGTATAATATGTTCTTTGCTCAAGATTTTACCTTTAACAGTCTTTTTATGCGCTTCATTTACAATAGCCTGGTAAATGGTTCCTTCTCCATCAGTAAGGATTAATTGATCATTCTTTTTAATTCTAAGGACAGAAATAATATGGTGTGATTCTTTTTCGTCAAGAACAAAGTTTGAATTCTTAATGTTTTCCTTATTTATGAGAGAAAAATTACTCACGATTAATCTGATACTTTAGAAATAGATAACCTCCCCCAAAATCATCTTTCGAATGAATAGGCTTATCTACGTTTATGTGGTCATAACCTAATCCAAGCGATAATGTACTTCCTGAAGGTTGAGAAAAATTAACACCAAATCCTAATGAAGCACCTAAGTTGGTTTGCGATTCGGTACTACTCCATTTTTTTGAAAAACTTGAGATTGTCTCGTCACCATCAACAGCAATGAAAGGTCCAATAGAAAAAGTTATATATGGCCTAAAACTATTTGCTATTTTACCATCAAACAAATAATAGTTTGTTCTAAAAAATAAAGGGAAAAGCAAAATATCTTTTTCTCCGGCAACTGTGAACTGATTATAAAAAGGATCATAAATTGGATATTCATCATTTCTTACATCATAAAATCTTAAATCTAAACCAATTGAAACGTTTGATTTTTGAAATTTTTCATATTCATACCCAAATCCATATCCATTATTTGCAAAAAGAAAATTTATATTTTGAATCTTATCTTGCGCATTCAATGAACCAATCATAAATATAGTTATTAACAGAATTATAGCTTTATTCATTATCTTCAAACTCAGCATCCTTTATTTTTTTAAAATCAATTTTTGTATCTTTTTTTACAACAATTTTTTCATCTTTTTTCGTTGAAATTCTGTATAAAAACCATAAGACTGCTAATGCAATAATGTATTTTATCATATTATGATGGATTAAAATATTTTATACCTTGGTGAGGCTGATGAATCTCATTTAGTAGATTATCGAAATCCTCTGAATTTTCCACAAAATCTATATTATTTGTATTTATAATTAGTAATGGGCCTTCTTCATAATTAACAAAAAATTCTTGGTAGCGCTCATTAACTTGATTGATATAATCTTGCGTAACATGCTTTTCAAAATCTCTACCTCTTTTTTTAATATTCTTCATAAGTCTGGGAGTATCTGCCTGCAAATAGACCACTAAATCAGGCTTAACAATATCTTTCTCTAATATATCAGCAACATGAGAATAAAGTTTGAATTCTGCTTCCGAGTTCAAAGTAAAATCAGCAAAAAGTCTATCTTTTTCAAACATGTAATCTGTAACTACCCCTTTTTGCAAAAGATTCAATTGTCTAATGTCTTTTTGTTGCTGTTGATATCTTTGTAAAAGGAAAAAAATTTGTGTTTGGAATGCATTTGATTCTGGATCATCATAAAAGTCTTTTAGAAAAGGATTTTCCTCAAATTTTTCAAAAACTTTCCTAGCATTTAGTTTATCTGCAATGAGCTTAGCAAGACTTGTTTTACCAACTCCTATAGGTCCTTCTATTGCAATATATATATCTAATTCTTTCATGCTTTCTTATCAATAATATATTTTTGAACTACTGAAGTATCAGGACACTTTTCAAGTAAATCAACAATTTTAATATTTGTTTTAGGAAAAATTTCGTCTGAAGTAAGTTCTACTAATGGAATCAAAACAAATTTTCTTAATAGAGCCCCTGGATGTGGTATTTGTAATTTAGGAGTATCTATAAAACTATCCTTAAAAATAATTATATCAATATCAATAGTTCGAGGTTGATTTTTTTGTCTTTTTTCTTCTCTACCTAACATTTTTTCGATTTCATTAATCTTGTCTAAAAGTTGAAAAGGAGTTAGGGTCGTTTCAAGCTCTAAAATAATATTAAGAAAAGATGGTTGATTTTGATTATAAAGAGGTTCTGTTTTATAAAATGAAGATGACCTTATTTTTGAAATTTCGATGTATGAACCCAGCATCGCAATAGATGATGCAATATTCGATTCTTTATCACCGATATTTGATCCAATAGATAAATAAACTTTATTTTTAAACATAATACTATTTTACAAACAAAAAACCCTCAGTATAGAGGGTTTTTTGTATTTTATTTTCATACTTATCAGAAAAATAAATTACATCATGCCGCCCATGCCGCCCATGCCGCCCATGCCCATATCTGGAGCACCGCCTGGCATTGGAGAGTGATCATGCTCTTCTGGCTGTTCAGTAATAGCAGCTTCAGTAGTTAATAACAATCCTGAAATTGAAGCAGCATTTTCAACTGCAACTCTTGCTACCTTAGCTGGATCAATAATTCCAGCTTTGAACATATTAACGTATTTATCCTGACGAGCATCATACCCAAAATCATTCTTGCCTTCAAGAACTTTTTGAACGACAATTGAAGCTTCCACTCCTGCATTAGAACAAATTTGTCTAATAGGACCTTCTAGAGCACGTTTCATAATATCGACTCCAACTTGCTCAGAGATAGATGCTTTTACTTTTGCTAACTCTAAACTGGCCCTAAGCAATGCAACGCCACCACCTGGAACTATGCCTTCTTCTACAGCTGCTCTAGTTGCATGCAATGCATCATCAACTCTAGCTTTCTTTTCTTTCATTTCAACTTCAGTTGCTGCTCCAACATTAAGAACGGCAACTCCACCTGAAAGCTTAGCTAATCTTTCTTGCATCTTTTCCTTGTCATAGTCTGACGAAGATTTTTCAATTTGAACTTTAATTTCATTAACTCTAGCATCAATTGCAGATTTATCTCCGCTTCCATCAACAATAGTTGTATTATCTTTGTCACTTACAACTTTTTTACAAGTTCCTAGATAATCGAGTGTAGCGCTTTCAAGTTTATAGCCTTGCTCTTCAGAAATAACAGTTGCACCAGTTAAAATTGCAATGTCCTCAAGCATAGCTTTTCTTCTGTCACCAAATCCAGGAGCTTTTACTGCTAAAACCTTAAAAGTTCCTCTTAATTTGTTAACTACTAATGTAGCTAATGCTTCACCTTCAATATCTTCAGCAATAATTAAGATTGGCTTACCTGCTTGAACTACCTTTTCAAGAAGAGGTAGTAAATCTTTCATATTGCTAATTTTTTTGTCATGAACTAAAACAAAAGGATCATCTAAATCAGCTTCCATTGAATCAGAATTAGTTACAAAATATGGAGATAGATATCCTCTGTCAAATTGCATGCCCTCTACAAACTCTAAATAAGTTTCAGCAGTTTTAGATTCTTCGACAGTGATAACTCCGTCTTTACCAACTTTATCCATTGCTTCAGCAATTTTTGAACCAATTTCATGGTCATCATTTGCGGAAATTGTTGCAACTTGAGCTATTTGCTTTGAGTCAGGAATATCTTTAGATAGTTTTGAAATAGATTTAACTACACTATCTTTTGCCAAATCAATTCCTTTTTTAATTTCCATTGGATTAGCTCCAGCTGTAACATTTTTTAATCCTTCTGCAATGATTGATTGAGCTAAAACTGTTGCTGTTGTGGTTCCATCACCCGCAACATCTGATGTCTTGGATGCAACCTCTCTAACCATTTGAGCACCAACATTTTCAAGCTGATTCTCTAAATCAATTTCTTTTGCAACTGAAACACCATCTTTTGTTACAAGCGGTGATCCAAATTTTCTTTCAATAACTACATTTCTACCTTTTGGACCTAAGGTAACCTTAACAGCGTTAGCAAGCTTATCTACGCCCTTTTTGAGAGCTCCTCTTGCTTCTGTATCATATGCTATATCTTTAGCCATTTAATCCTCCTTATAAAATTGCCAGAATATCACTCTCTCTCATGATAAGCAAGTCTTTGCCTTCATAGGTGATTTCTGTACCTGAATATTTACCATATAATACTACGTCGCCTGTCTTTACAGACATTTTGCTAGTAGTACCATCTTCATTATTTTTTCCTGGACCAACCACAACTACAGTACCTTGTTGAGGTTTTTCTTGAGCAGTATCAGGAAGTATAATTCCACTAGCTGTTGTTTCATCAGCAGCCATTGCTTCTACAACTACTCTATCTTCGAGCGGTTTAATTTTTAAAGACATTGTTTTATCCTTTTATTAGTTAAATAATCTATAGTTATCAATGCAAAAAATATGCCAATTAGCATTTTAACTATTTTTTATGCAAAAATGTCATATTTACTTATTTTTTGCACGATAATTTTAAAATTTAGTAACTAGAATAACAAATGAAATATTAATTATCTGCCTGTACTACCAAATCCGCCTTCTCCTCGGCTAGATTCAGATAACTCTTCCACTAATTCAAAATCAATAGGAGAACTATCAACAGCAACTAATTGAAAATATCTTTCTCCTCTTTTAATATGGAAATCTTTATCATATATATTATCAACCATACCAACTAACTCACCTCTATAACCACCATCAATTAGACCAATTGAATTAGCAAGTCTCAATGGAGTTTTAGATATACTAGACCTTGGAAATAAATAGTACGCTTTGTTATCTAAATTTTCGCAAGCTATTTGTAGTGGAATTGGTTTTGTACTTTTGGCTGGAATAGTCTGATCTTCAACAACAAATAAATCTAATCCAGCGTCGCCAGAATGAAAATGTGAATGGTTTTCATAGAGCTCTTTTGCTCTAGCGTTAAAAGCTTTAATCCTTAATTTCATTCTTATGAATAAGAGTTCTAATTGGATAAGGAATATCGATTTTTTCTTCTCTAAACTTTTTATGAAGCTTTTTTATGTAACTATTAAGAATAGTGTTATGATCACCAAAGTTCTTCCCTTGAAAATAAATGAAAAAATTAATACTTGAATCTGCAAATTCTCTAAATCTTATAACTGGTTTATAGGATTTACTAACGCAATCCAGCTCTTCATAAATTTCATTTGCAACTTCTAAAGCAACTTTTTCAACATGGTCAAGATCGCTATCGTATGAAACTCCAATTTGAATAGGAACTCTAAAAGCAGAATCCATAGAAGAAAAGTTTTTAGAGATTGAACCTGAAAGTACAGAATTGGGAATAGAAATTATATTATTAGCTCTTTCGCGAATTGTAGTATATCTCCAACCAACATTTTCAACATAACCTTGGTATCCGTTGTCTAGCTGAACATAATCACCTTCTTGCATTGTTTTACTCAAAAGAATGTTGATTCCTCCAAATAAATCAGACAATGTATCTTTTAATGCCAAGGAAACTGCTAAACCACCAACACCAAGAGCAGTAATTAAAGGTGTAATTGAGATACCAAAAGATTGGAGAATAAATAATATACCAATAGAAAAGATTGCAACATTTGTTAAGCCTTTAAAAATACCTGTTGAAGGAAGAGATTTATTTGTCTGAGACCAAATATCAAGCAGTCCCAACACCACCTTCGAAGCAGTAAAGCTAATAGAAATAATTAAAAAAGCTGATATAATCTTTTGGTAGATATCTTCTGGGCCAGGAAGATCTGCACTTCCAATAGCCATAGAAGAAAAAGCCAAAAAGAACCAAAATACAATAACTGAATCAATTGCATTGATAACTACGTCATCGCTTTGCCAATTGTTTTTCTCTGATAGAGATTTTAACCTAGAAACAAGAAATTTTTTTAAAAAGAGCCCTAAAACAATCCCCAAAAAGATTGTAACAATCGGTTCTATCCAAAGCAATAAATTTGCTGGTATATAGTTTTCTAACCCCATGAAAGGACTTTACACATAAAAGTTTAATTGTTCAAGCAATGTAAGTTAATTTTTGGGATCGACCCAATCGTCATTTTCTTTAATTAACTGAATCAATTCATCCACAGCTTGCTCACTTGAAATATTTCTTTTAACTAATTCTTTGCCTTTATAAAGAGATATAACTCCATCTCCAGACCCTACATAACCATAGTCCGCATCTGCCATTTCTCCAGGTCCATTGACAATACAACCCATCACTGA
The DNA here is from genome assembly GCA_902525615.1 of uncultured Fidelibacterota bacterium. Lineage (GTDB taxonomy): Bacteria > Fidelibacterota > Marinisomatia > Marinisomatales > Marinisomataceae > Marinisoma. Next base: position 14,623 of record CABZHT010000003.1, on the reverse strand, counting down.
AATTTTTAATCCTTTCAAATGATTTGTATGTTCTTTTACTAAAGCTGTAGTTTCTTGTAAATCAAATTTTGTTCTTCCACATGAAGGACATGATATATAGTCAGTTTTAAATATTCTGGTTCTAGTATTTTGTAAAATCAAAAATGAAAGTTCATTTATCTTTAAATCAAAATCTTTTGCTTGAATCCATATTCCATTTCCCATCCCTTCCAACAAAATTGAACCTATATCGATAGAGGCATCTATTGCAACTTTCTCAAAATCTGAACTTTTATAACTACCTTTTAAAATAACTGGAATTTTTATTAGTTTTTCTTCGAGAAAATTAAAAGCGCTTAATAAATCATGTCTATTTGCATTATCAACATTTAAAACTATTACAACATTATTTGAGAAAGTTTGCATAATAGTATTAGTTATTTTTGACAATTCAATCTCAATGAAATTTAAAGTATTTGAAACAGCTTCAGACTTTCTAAAATCTTTTAAAGAATTAAAATAAGGAAAAATATTTTTTGAAAGATTTTTATTCCAATCTTTGCCCTCAATAATATATTTTTTTGAGTCGTCAAGATTATCAAGATCATCGATAAATAAATAATCTGGAAAATTTCCTTCAAAATCATTTGAACTGTTTGAAATTACAATGGGCGGATTTTTCTGTCCAAGATTTTCTATAGATTCAGTCTGTCTTTTAAAAAATGAAAAAGCTCTTTTATTAGTATTTTTAAGTCTTATTTTTTTAGAAATACTATCTATTTTTTCGAGAATTTTTTCAGCTGCAGGAATTTCAAACTCAGGATCTTCGGTTAATGATACTCGAATCGTATCTCCTATGCCTTCTGTTAGAAGGGTTCCTATACCTAATGCGGATTTTATTCTTCCGTCAAGTCCATCTCCTGCTTCAGTAACTCCTAAATGAAGAGGATAATGCATATTTTCATTTTCCATGGATTTAACGAGCAACCTATATGCATGAATCATTACAATTGGATTGCTTGATTTCATTGATAAAACAATTTGATCATAGTCATTTTGTTTGCAAATCCTTAAAAACTCCATTGCTGATTCAACCATACCTAATGGAGTATCACCAAATCTATTCATTACTCTATCCGATAATGATCCATGATTTGTACCTATCCTCATAGCTACACCATTTTCTTTACAAGAATTAATTAAGGGAATAAATTTCTCTTCAATTTTTAAAAGCTCATCTTGATAAGATTCGTCATCATATTCTTTTACTTCAAATTTTTTCTTATCAACATAATTTCCAGGATTAATTCTAACTTTTTCTACTATTTTTGATGCCTCTAAAGCAGCATTAGGAGTAAAATGAATATCAGCAACCAGAGGGTCGTCATAACCTTTTGCAACCAAAGCATTTTTAATATTTATCAAATTTTTTGCTTCATTAATATTTGGTGCTGTAAATCTTACTAGTTTTCCGCCAGCTTCAATGATTCTTATGGCTTCATCAACACTTTGATCGGTATCCATTGTGGATACTGTTGTCATAGATTGGGTTTTAATACTATGATCGCTTCCAATAAAGACCTTACCTATTTTAACACTTAAAGTTTTTCTTCTCATGCTATCTTACTTTGAAGGTAGTCAAAGACATTAGAGCAAAAAGTATGCCTATTATCCAAAATCTAGTAACGACTCTTGATTCGGGCCAACCTTTTAGCTCAAAATGATGATGAATTGGTGCCATTAGAAAGAATTTTTTGCCAGTACCGTATTTGTTTTTTGTATATCTAAAATATAAAACCTGAATGATAACAGACAAGGTTTCAATAACAAAAACTCCTCCAACAATTAATAATAATACTTCTTTCTTAAGAAGAATTGCTAATGTTCCCAAAGCAGCTCCGGTTGATAAAGATCCTACATCTCCCATAAAAATCTCAGCAGGCTTTGCATTAAACCATAAGAAACCAAGACAACCACCAAAAAACGCAGTAGCAAAGATTGTCAGTTCACTAGCTAATGGTAAATATTCAATATATAGGTAGTCGGTAAAATCAACTCTTCCAGAAATATATGCAATAACACCAAATACACTTACAGAAATAGCTAATAGTCCAGCAGCTAGCCCATCGAGACCATCAGTAAGATTTACTGCATTTGATGTAGCTGAAACAACTAAAATAATAAAGACGGCATAAATAATAGGATAAAAGAAGTTAATAGAAACATTTTTTAAGAAAGGAACAAAAGTTAAAAGAGTATAGTCCCCATAAACATTTGAATTTATAATTATATATGAAATGAATACTCCGAGAATAGTTTGAGCTAGCAATTTATATCTTCCGCTCAAACCGTCTTTTCTTTTCTTAACAACTTTCAAATAATCATCATAAAAACCAACTAGCCCCATCCACACCATTGAAATACATATTATTTGAATGAATAAATTATTTAAATCAGCTAGTAGTACGGTAGGGATAATTGTAGAAAGAATAATCAATACTCCTCCCATAGTAGGAGTACCCTGTTTTTCTTTATGGGAATCTGGACCATGATCTCTTATGGATTCACCTATCTGAAGATTTATTAATTTTTTTACAACGAAAGGTCCAAATATAAAGCTAATTAATAGAGCAAGAATCGCACTTGCACCAGCTCTAAAAGTGATGTATTCAAAAAGATTTAAGAAACCAAAATATTCTCTTAGTGGTAATAATAATTCATTTAACATTTTTTAATTCATTAATTAATTGATCAAGTTGCATACTTCTGGACCCCTTAATCAAAACAATGTCTCCGTCTGTTAAAAGTTCATTTAACTTTTCTAATAAAGAAAGATTATCATTGAAATGTAAGCTTAATGCAAAGTTATTACTATTAGATTGTGCATTTTTAGCCAACTTGCCAACAGTAAATAAAATATCTGTTTTTTCAACTGCATATTGACCTATTTTTTTATGAAACATCTCTTCATTATCTCCAAGCTCCTTCATATCTCCAAAAACAAAAAATTTTCTACATTCTTTAAAAGTACTCAAATGATCTAATGCCGCTTTAACAGATTCTGGATTTGCATTGTATGAATCATCTATAATTTTAAACTTATTCAATGAGAAAATTTCACCTCTACCTGGAGGCATTTTGAAACTTTCTAAGCAATTAATTAATAAATCCCCATTCAATTCAGGAAAATTACTATCATTAAAGATATTATTAGCAACATGAGAAGCAATTTTTAAATTTTTAATAAAAATATTACTTTTATTTTCTTTAAAATTAACGGCTAAAGAGTTTGGCTTTTTCTCATGGAAGTTAAATTTCTTTGCTGAATGATTGAGTATAGATTTTTTTTCTTTTTCAATATTTTCTATTGAACCAAATCCATCAAGATGTGCTGCAGCAATACTTGTAATTACTCCATAGTCTGGTTTGACTATTGAGGATAAATATTCTATATCTCCAACTTTATTTGCTCCTAATTCCAGAACATATATTTCAGAATCAAGTGCAAAAGAAAGAATTGATAAAGGAACGCTTATTGAGGTGTTATAATTACCTAAAGTTTTTTCAACTTTAAACTTTGATTGGAGAAAGTGTGCTATCAAATCCTTGGTTGTGGTTTTCCCGTTTGAACCTGTGATTCCTACAATTCTTCCATTAAAACTCTTTAACCAGTTAATTAATAACTCTTTTATGAAAACATTTAAATCCTCAACTAAAAGATGATGGGTACTTTCATTTTCATATGATGATAACGTATAACTTGCACCATCTTGTAAAGCTTGATCAACAAAATCATTACCATCAAAGTTTTCTCCTTTAATAGCAATAAATAGATCATTTTTTTTGATATTTCTGCTATCTATTGATATTCCATTTATCGGCCTATTAATAGATTGATCAAAAAAAGCTTCAAAAACTGTTAAAAAATGTTTTTTTTCCTTTAAATCAATTCTCATAAAATTCTTTAATTATATTACTATCAGAATAAAAATGTTTCGAACCATTAATTTCTTGATACTCTTCCGTTCCTTTTCCAAAGATAATTAATATTTCATCAGACTTTAAATTTCTTAATGCAAATTTAAGCGCTTCTTTTCTATCATTGAAAATATGATGATTTTCATTAGAAAATCCTTTAATTACATCATTATTTATTAATTCAATGTCTTCAAATCTAGGATTATCAGGCGCTAGATAACATTCTGTAGAATATTTTTCAACAACTTCCGCCATTTTTGGTCTTTTAGACTTATCTCTACCGCCTCCAGCGCCAAAAAGAACTTTCAAAGGACAACTAAAGTTTTCTTTTAGAGCTTTTAATGTCTTATAATATGCATCAGGTGAATGTGCATAATCTAAAAATATTATTTGATTGCTTTTATTTTTAACCAGATGAAGTCTTCCATCTATATTTTCACAATTTTTAATTCCTTCCAAAATAGATTGTCTAGAAATTTTAAGCTCAATTGCAATAGATGCAGCAAGAATCAGGTTTTCTAAATTAAATAAACCAATAAGCTTTGATTCAAAGTCTAGAGTTTTGGAGTCCCATGCTAAAGTACCTGTTATTCCTAAACTATTAATGCTATATGATGTGCAAAAATAATTAGCATCTTTAGTTTTAAGTGATATACATTTGACATTTGAATTTAACTCAGAGATTCTCTTACCATACTCATCATCAATGATTACAACAGAAGAGCCATTATCTTTATTTAAATTAAAAAGTTTAAGTTTTTCACTAAAATATTCATCCATTGTCTCATGATAATCTAAATGATCAAGTGTAAGATTTGTAAATGCAGTTATATCAAAAAAAATGTTTTCAATTCTTCTTTGTAATAATGCGTGAGAAGAAACCTCTAATATAACATTTTTGTAATTTTCATTAACTGCATGATTTAATATTTCATACAAATCAAAAATATCTGGCGTAGTTAGTCCAGGATTGATCTCAAAAGAAGGCTTTATTCCACTTGTACCTATCTGTAACGTCTTTTCATTCGTCGCATCTAAAATGCTTTTTAAAATGGTTGATGTTGACGTTTTGCCATTTGTACCAGTAATTCCTATCAACTTTAATTTATTTTGAGGATAATTGTAAAAATTTGAACAAGCAATGCCTGCTGCAATTCTTACATCTTTAACTTTAACTACATTTTTTTGAGATTCGAACTTATCAGAATCGGTAATCGCTAAGCAAGCTCCGTTTTTAAATGCATCTTCAATGAAGTCATTTCCATCATTATTCTCTCCTTTAAAAGCAAAAAAAATGTATCCTTTTTTTACTTTTAAGGAATTGTTAGTAAGACCCTGAACTAATACATGAGGCAGTTCAATAGATTCACTTAGAATAGTATTTAATACTTTATCTATTTCTATCATAAATCGTATTTATTTCTGAATGATTGATTACTGGGGGCATGTGAATATATCTAATATAATCATCCAGTGATCTTTGATCCCATGGGTCTTTAAAATAATTGTCAGTATCTAAAAAACCTTTTCTTGAGTTGTAATATGTGAACTTATCTAGAGATGAATTAAAAAAACCATTTGAATAGAAATCGTTATAATTAGATATATATTTGCTTGCTTCAACCCAACCAGGTAATCCAGCATCAAGATAAAGCGATGTAGAAGTATTTACAGGAAAAAACATTCCAATGTTATTCTTTCTAGCAAATCTGTTGTATTCTGGAGCATTAAGTTTAATTGACTCATTAATCACATCTAGTTTAAAAAAAGTTTCAAGAGTTTCATTTGTATTGATATTTGCAATTAACATCAATTCTAATTCAGATAATTCCTCAACGAGCAAAGGTTGAATATTATCAGAAATATTATCATTGACATCTTGCCCATAAAGACTTACTAAAAATAATAGAGATATAATTGACCTAATCATCTAAATTTACCTTCATTCTACTTTTTTTTACCTGTGATCTTCTTTTTTTAGTTTCAACTCTTTTTACTTTAGAACTCCTGGAAGGTTTCGTAGGAATTCTTTTTGCTTGTATTTTAATATCGCTAAATAATTTTTCTAATCTATTTATAGCATCATCTTTATTTTTTTTCTGAGACTTATAAGACTGAGCAATAATAGTTATAAATCCATTTTTTGAAATTCTTTTTCCATAGGCAGATATAAATCTTTGTCTCATCTCATCAGAAATATCTGATTCAAATATATTATATTTTAATTGAACAGCTGTTGAAACTTTATTGACATGTTGTCCGCCTGGCCCGCTAGATCTAACAAAGGAAAAATGTAACTCTGATTCTTTAATTTTTATCATTAAAATTGTTTATAAAATTTACAGAAATTTTTATGAATAGTTTTACAAAACATCGTATAACAGTTTTTGGCATAAATGGATGCCATGATGCTATTAAATCATCAATCATTGATGTTAATCAAGTAATCATTGAAAGAAATTCTCCTGCAGATAGCAATGAAAAAATGAATACTGCACTGACAGAGATACCACAAAATCTAATTGAGAAAGTTGATTCTGAAAGCTTTAAAAGATATGTTGATAATAATAGAGCACAAGGCATCTATATCAAAGCCCAAGCAAAAACCTTTCACGAACTACCGATAGTTGAAAATGAAACAGGTTGTTTTGTTGTTCTTGATCAGGTTCAAGATCCTCACAACTTAGGGCAAATCTTAAGAATTTGTGCTGGTGGGAATATTGACGGAGTTGTTATTACGGATCGAAATAGTGTTTCAATGACAAGCGCTGTAGCGCAAGTCAGTCAAGGAGGGTTCTCAAAAGTGCCTTTATTTTCAGTAACAAATATCAATAAAGCTATTAGTCATTTTAAAGACAATGACTTTTGGATAACAAGTTTCGAAAATAATATTGAAGCAAAAGATTGGTATGCTATTGATCTAAAAGGAAGATCTGTCTTGATTTTTGGAGGTGAAGGAAGCGGTATTAGCAAACAAGTACTTAAAAATTCAGATTTTCTTGCAACGATTCCTATGTCCCATGATATGAATTCTTTAAATGTTGCTACTGCAGTAAGTGCTATAGTCTTTGAAAGATTAAGACAAGTACTTAGTTAAGTTTGGCGAACTCTTCAGTTGCTTTCCAAACTCTCCATACATTCTTATAGCAAATTTTTTCAATTTCCTCTTCCGTATATCCTCTTTTTAGAAGATGAAAAATAACCATTGGAAAACCTTCTGGGCCTTTTAAATCTGTTGGAAGTGTATAACCAACTCCGTCGAAATCAGAACCAAAACCTACATGATCAATACCAACTAAATTGACAACATGATCAATATGATCAGCAACTTTTTCAGAGCTAACATATAAAAATCTTTTATCGTATTGCTCTTTTCTATACTCATCGTAAGAAGCATAATCAGTTGGATCTAAATTATTAACTTTAATATACTTTGCAACATCAGCATCAATTGGAGCTTTGGTATCTTTCGATGCTTGATCAACAAAATATGATGCAAAATTTATTTGAACAACTCCACCGTTTTCTGCAAGTCTTTTAATCATATCATCATCCATATTTCTTTCCCAATCAGGAGTAAAATGTCTACATGATGAGTGTGAAGCAATTGCTGGAACTTGAGTAACATCCATAACTTGATAAAATGCGTCATCAGAAACGTGTGAAATATCTACCATAATACCTACACGATTCATTTCTTTCACAACTTCTCTTCCGTAAGCACTTAGACCATTATGTGTACGTTTTCCAAGATTGTATGATGAGTCGCAAATTGCGTTATCTTCTGAGTGCGTAAGTGTAATGTAGCTAATGCCTTTGTCATGAAAATATTGAACGTTGGATAAATCTCCTTCGAGAGGAGCTCCGTTTTCCATACCCATTGGTAATGCTATTTTTCCTTCTGACACGATTCTTTCAGCTTCTTCAGGACTATGAGCAATCTCAAATTTATCTGGATGATCAGAAACTATTCTTTCAACAATAGCTATTAATTCTTCTGCTTTTTCTTTAGCACCACCAGTTACTTGGTAAGTTGCAGGAACATAGATAGCCATAAAAGGAACATCTAACCCACCTTCTTTAGCTCTAACATAATCAAAGTCACCTGGAGACCTTTTTGAAATATCTTCATAACCCCACTTATGCATTCTCCATGGAGTATCAATGTGGCCATCAGTAATAATAAATTTTTGAGATAATTCTTTAGCTTTTTCCATCAATTGTTCATCATTATTGGAATTACAATTCATAATTAGTAGTGTTGAAAGAACGATTAAAAAAGATTTGTATAACTTCATTATTTGTATCCTTTTTCATTTGGAGGTTAGTAGCGGGAGTAGGATTTGAACCTACGACCTCCGGGTTATGAGCCCGACGAGCTACCAAGCTGCTCCATCCCGCGATCTGTTTGTATAATAACTATAAATAGAAAAAGGAGGAACTTTTTTTTAAAAAAAACATAAGTATTAATGAGGAGCAAGTTAAAGTTTAAAATTACCTCTTAATTCCTTTCTCTTACCCTTGGTTAGGTTTTAATTTGCTCCTCGAATTAATAAATTCTTTTAGGACGAATTCCAAGCGCAGTAACTAAAACATAAGAAGTAGAATCAATTTTTTTTGCAATGTGATTAATATCAATATTTCCATGCTCATTTGCTCCAAAAATCAATACTTCATCCCCTAAGTTTAAATCAGCAGATCCTATGTCAATCATTAACTGATCCATACAAATTCTTCCAGTAATTTTAAAATCTTGATTTTGAAACTTTACAAAACCATCAATATACCAAGGACGTGGGACTCCATCAGCAAAACCAGCTTGTACAACAGCTATTCGAGTATCTGATTTGGTTTTATAAACCCCACCATAGCTAATTTGAGTACCAGCTTTAACGTCCCTAATTTCAACAATAGGAGCCGTAAATGACATAACTGGTTTAATTGGAAGCTCTTGAGGTACTTCATCAGATGGAAAAGCTCCATAAAGAAGCATTCCAGTTCTAACCATATTAAATCTGGAATCTTCAACATTCAAAATAGCTCCACTGTTACTACAATGAACAAAATCAAAGGACATATCTAATTTTTTAGAAATTTCTACAACGTCACAAAATTTACTGAGTTGACTATTAGCATAGGAAAGGTCTCCTTCATCTGCAGTGGCAAAATGAGAGTACAATCCCTCCAATTCAATAGTATCAAGCTGATTTGCTTCTTGCAAAAATGCTTCAGCTTCTTCAAATGGGACTCCTAATCTTGTCATACCTGTATCAATCTTTAAATGAACTTTGACAGTATTTCCAACGTGTGCTTTTAGCGCTTTCAAATCATCAAATGATGAGATATTGAGAGTAAGGTTATACTTTGAAGCTTCATCAATTCTTGATGGATCAAATTTTGCGTAAATGAAAATATCTGTTTTAATGCCAGCATCTCGCAATTCAATGCCTTCATCAATAGTGAACACAGCTAAATATCTCACTCCCTCTTCTTCAAGAGCTCTAGATACTTCTACAGCTCCATGCCCATACGCATTTGCCTTTACTGTAGCCATGATAGGAATCTCTCCAACTTCACTCTTAACTATTTGATAGTTTTTTTTCAGTTGGTGTAAATCAATATAAACTTTTGGACCTAAATAACTCATTAATGCGCCTCATACCATGAAGGACCAATACCAAAATCTATTTCAATTGGAACATCAAGCTTCATTGCATTTCTCATATGTTCAATTACCATTTTTGAAATATAATCAATTTCATCTTGATGGACTTCTAATAACAACTCATCATGAATTTGCATTATAAGTTTAGATTTTAAATTTTCTTTATTCATTTGACGATGAATTTTAATCATGGCCAATTTAATCATTTCTGCAGCAGTCCCTTGAATTGGCATATTAATTGCCATTCGCTCAGCCGCATCTCTTCGAATTTTATTTTGACTGTCTGAGTCCCAAACAGCTCTTTTTCTTCCTAATAAAGTTTCAACAGATTTGGTTTCTTTAATCTGTAGCTTAGAATTTTCAATATATTGTTCAATTCCTTGATATTTCTGAAAGTATGCATCTTTAATTTGCTTTGCTTCTCCAAATGGAATATCAAGCTCTTGACTTAATCTAAATGGACCTGCTCCATACATTATCCCAAAGTTTACAATTTTAGCAATCCTTCTCATTTCTGGAAGGACCATATCATCATTATCAACATTGAAAATATTTTTTGCAGTGAAAGTATGTATATCTTCGCCATTATTTAATGCAGAAATTAATGATTCATCTCCACTTAGATGCGCCATTACTCTTAATTCTACTTGCGAATAGTCTGCAGAAAAAATTTGGTATTCATTTGATTGAGCTTTAATTGCTTTTCTTATTTCTTTACCATCTTCCGTTCTAATTGGAATGTTTTGAAAATTAGGGCTGCTTGTAGACAATCTCCCAGTAGCGGTCATAGTTTGATTGAAAGATGAGTGCACTCTCTGGGTATCTGAAATAATATAAGACGGCAATGGATCCAAATAAGTATTTTTTAATTTATAAAGCTTTCTGTATGAAAGAATTAACTCTGGCAAAGGATGTTTATCCTTTAACTCACTTAAAACAGCTTCTGCGGTTGACCTTTTCTTAATCATCGGAAGTTTTAACTTATCAAAAAGTATGACTGCAAGCTGTTGCGATGAATTAAGGTTAAATTCTTCTCCAGCTAGATTAATTATCTCTAATTCCAATGATTCAATTTTTTTTCCAATCTCATTGGATCTGTTTTCTAAGTATTCTTTATCAATAAAAATACCATTGAATTGCATATCTATGAGCACAGGTAATAAATCTATTTCGATGGACTTAAAATAATTAAACAACTTTTGTTTTTTTAAGTCTTTCATAAAAATTTCGGTCAGTTCAATAACAACATCTGCATCTTCTGCAGCATAAAAAGAGATATCATCTAAAGAAACTTGATCCATAGTAATTTGATTTTTTCCAACTCCAATTAAGTCTTTAATCGGTACCATTTTGTAATTCAAATGAGCTAACGATAAGTTATCTAGCTTATATGACCTAGCGTTTGGATTTAATAAATGTGCAGCAATCATAGTATCAAATTCAATACCCTTAAGATCAATTCCAAAACGCTTCATAATAAGAGCGTCGTACTTAATATTTTGTCCTGTTTTTGGAATGTTTTCATCTTCTAAAAATGGTTTTAATATTCTAATTACTTCATCTAAATCGTTGTTCCCAAATAAATTTTCTTTTTTATCCTTAAATAAAATTGGAAGATAAAATCCAGTGTCTTTCTTTGTTGAAAAACTAAATCCAACAATTTCAGCTGCCATCGGATTCACAGAGGTAGTCTCTAAATCAACTGATAACCATTTGCCCTGCTCAAGCGACTCAACAAAACCAATCAAATCTTCTAAATTTAGAATGTTTTTATAATCTTTCTTTCTATCTACTGATTTTTGTTCTATGGTTTCAGTAGATCCAATTTTTTTAAGCAATCCAGAAAACTCCAACTCTTTGAAAATATCCTCAAGTTTTGACGTGTTCATTTCCTTGATTACAAAATCATCTACAGAAGAATCAATATTTACATCTGTAAGAATGGTTACAAGCTGTTTACTTAATAACGCTTTATCCTTATCTGATATTAATTTATCCTTCATTTTTTCATTTTTAATAGAATCTATGTTTTCATAAATATTCTCAATACTCCCATGCTCTTGAATGAGCTTCATAGCTGTTTTTGGACCGACTCCTTGAACACCAGGAACATTATCAGAGCTATCCCCCATAAGACCAAGCAAATCAATGATATTTTCGGGACCTACTCCCCATTTTTCTACAACTTTATTAACATCAAATATTTCTTTTTCTCTTTTTCTAGCTTGAGGAGCATATAGGAATGTTGAATCATTAATTAATTGCATAAAATCTTTGTCACCGCTTACAATATTACACTGTAAATCAATATCACCACATTGTTTAGCAACAGTTCCAATAATATCATCAGCTTCAACACCATCTACTCTTAAAACAGGAATATTCATACCCTCAAGAAGAGTCCATAAATAAGGTAGTTGAGTCTGTATTTCATCTGGCATTTCAGAACGATTAGCTTTGTATTCTTTAAAAATTTCATGTCTAAAATTTTTTCCTTTAGAATCGAATGCTGCTACTAAATAGTCTGGTTTTTCCTCTTCAATCAGTTGAAAGACTTGATTTGCAAAACCAAAAATAGCACTTGTAGGAGTTCCTGCAGAATTGGTAAGTGGATTTCTAATTAGTGCGTAATGCGCTCTATATAAGGTAGCATAACCATCAATAATGAATAATCTTTTTTGTTTTGTTGAGCTCATAATTTAGCGGGCAATAACACCCGCTAAATTATGAAAATAAGATATTAGAAACTATATGTTAATGACATTCCAATTTCTCTTGGAGGGCCAAAAGATGTATATAGTTTTTCAGAGTATTGTGGTGGCTCTAATCCAAAAATAAAACCTCGATCAGCATATGACTCATCTAGAATATTTTTAGCATAAAATCCTAATTTTACCTTATTAAATGTTTGAGAATAGTATGCATTCAATAAATGATATGGTTCTGACTCGTACTCATCATGCATTGAATCAAAAACAAAAGCATCCTTACCAGCAATTTCTACCATTAATGAACCATCTTCTGTGAAATTGTAGTTAAAAGTTAAGCTATAATTCCAATTTGGAGCATGAGCTTTTTGTCCATGCTCAGCATGTCCTTCATGTTCATCGTGGTCATCATGATCTTCGTCATGATCTTCATCGTGATCTTCATCGTGATCTTCATCATGATCATCTTCACCGTGCTCATCGCCATGCTCAGCATGGTCCCCGAATTCAATTTCACCACTCAACAAGCCAAGCGATAATCCCATTGAGAATCTATCATTAAGTTTGAATTCACTGCTTGTTTCAGATCCATACTCATATCCTGAATCAGCATTTTGTTTAAAAAATGCAAAAGCATTTGGATTTGATGGATCTAACTGCTCTGAAGTCTCAAAAATGTGACCATCATGTTCTAAATAAAACAATGAAGTTGATAACTTAATGTTATCTGTATACCATCTAATACCTGTTGTCACATCAATGTAGATTTCATCATCATAAGTTTTATCTTCCATATCTAAGTAAGGATTTTGATTTACTCCAGCTGGATGATAACCTTCAGCTGCATAAATATACCAATGCAAATTTTCTATTGGATGCAGCTCATATGAAACTTTATAAGAAGTATTCCAATCACCATCAAGCTCAAAACTAGCACCAGCATTTTCAAAATCGAAATAATCTATATCTCTTGCTTCATTCCTGAATGCAAAAGCTAAAGTTGAAGAATTATCGAAATTAAATGCTAATTCACCATAAACTGACTTTGTAGTAATATCATATCCAGAAGAAAGACCTGTACTTGATCCACCAAAAATATATCCAGCAGCATCTGTAGTCTCTTCATAGGTTGAATTGTATAATCCGAAAACATAATCAACTTTATTATTGTTATTTATATTTGATTTAAATCTTAGATCAGTTGTTCTCGTATCAATCTCTCTATCAAATGAATCAAAAAAGTCGTATTGATAACCCTCTACGTCTGGATTAAAGTTATAAGGCTCATCAAGCCAAAAACTATAATTTCCCCAGTCTGAATCATAACTATGTAAAGTTTCGTTGCTTGATATACCAACATTTAGGTCGACAATTTGTTCACCTAAATCATATCTATAATCTGCAATAAATATTTGTGATTTCTGACTATCTTTACCCGGATTGTCGGAATATGTAATGTTATCAGTATTATTATCAGGTGACCAATTATCATAACCATTATCAAAATCTGAGGCAATCACTGTATATTTTTGAGTAATTAAGTTACCCTCTTTTAGCAGTTTAACTCTTAAAGATGTTTCATTTTTATTAGCAGATGCATAACTGTTTAATGCTACATTTTCTTTGTATCCATCTGAAACATTTGAATGACCAACTAATCGTAATTTCCAACCATTTTCAAATGGCAAGTTATATACTAAGCCATTTGTAAATGTATTGTATGACCCGAACTGCAACATCGCATACCCACCTTCTTCATCTGTTGGATCATTGGTTTTGAAGTTGATTAGCCCAGAAGATGCTGATGCACCAAATAAACTAGTTTGAACACCCATCAATACTTCAACTTGTTGCATATCAAACAATGGTGTAATCATTCCAAGTTCAGACAAGTCCATTCCATCCAATACCAATCCTATATATGGACTTGGTGGGCCTTGATCAGCATATCTACTTACTGACCCTTCGCCTCTAACTTGAAAAAATCTTGGGCGAGATGTTCCTCCTGCATAATTTAAATTAGGAACTTTTAATAACAAGTCGCTAAAGTGCTGTCCTTGAAATAACTCTAATTCATCACTAAAAATAATAGCAGATGAAGCCAAATCTCCTTCATTGACCTGTCTTAATGATGAAAAAATTTCAACACCTTCAAGTTCAATTGGGTTCAATGAGTCTGATTCGGTTACAACGTTTTGTGCAAATAATGCACTTATTAATATTATTAAACTAAAATAGTTTTTCATTTTTTCTCCTAAATGATTTGTTAAAACTTTGACTATGATATCATATG
>CABZHT010000002.1:90000-138024 GCA_902525615.1 uncultured Fidelibacterota bacterium | reverse complement strand
TGAATGTTAATCTTAATGGTCCTTTTCATTTAACAAAAACAGTCTTAAAAGATATGGTAAAGAACAAGAATGGAAGAATTATTAATATTTCTTCTATTTCAGGAACTGACGGTAATAAAGGACAAGGAAATTATGCTGCATCAAAAGGTGGACTGTTGGCATTAACTAAGTCACTAGCAAAAGAAGTTGGTCGTAGAAACATTACAGTAAATTGTATTGCACCAGGATTAATTGAAACTGATATGACTTCTCACCTTTCTGATACTGTGAAACAGGGATATTTAGATAGAATTCCTTTGAAAAAACTTGGAAAACCAAAAGATATTGGACAAATGATTTTATTTTTATGTTCCGATGAAGCCAGTTATATTACAGGACAAACATTTTATATTGACGGTGGAATGTCATTAAATTAATAAGGAGATATTAATTATGTCATTAAATGAAAAAGTAACAAATATTATCGTAGACAAACTTAGTGTTGAAGAATCAAGAGTTGTGCCTGAGGCAAGTTTTCTTGATGACCTAGGAGCAGACTCATTAGATACTGTAGAGCTTATTATGGAGTTTGAAGAAGAATTTGATTTAGAAATTCCTGATGAGGATGCAGAAAAAATTACAACTGTAGGTGCTGCGCTAGAATACATCAACAACCACGCAAAATAATTTTGAAAAAAAGAGTAGTTATCACTGGAGAAGGATCTATTTCTCCATTAGGCCATAATTCTCAATCTTTATGGGAAAACTTAGTTAAAGGGAAGTCTGGTATTGATCATATCTCAAGCTTTGATACTGAAAACTTTTCAATAAAAATTGCCGGAGAAGTTAAAGATTTTGATCCAAATAATTTCTTTGAAGCTAAGGAGGCTCGTAAGCTTGATAGGTTTACAATGTTTGGTTTAATAGCAGCTGAACAAGCACTTCAAAATTCTAATTATAAATCCTCTGATGCTGGAGTTATTGTTGGTACAGGTGTTGGAGGCATGCATACACTTGAAGAAGAACATCAAAAACTAATTAAAAAAGGTCAACGTGGCGTATCACCATTTTATGTTCCAAAAATGATTCCAAACATCGCTGGAGGACAAATTGCTATCAAACATAATTTGCATGGTTTAAACTTTTCAATGTCTACTGCCTGTTCTTCTGCTACAGATGCAATTGGGATGGCATACAGATTAATATCCAATGGATACTCCAAAGCTATTCTTTGTGGTGGAGCTGAAGGAAGTATTACCCCTCTTACTCTTTCAGGATTTGCTAATATGAAAGCCTTATCAAAAAATAATGAAAATCCTCAAGGTGCTTCAAAACCATTCGATAAGCATAGGAACGGATTTATTTTATCCGAAGGTGCAGGAATGTTAATGTTAGAAGATTATGATGAAGCAAAGAAACGTGATGCTAATATCATTGGAGAAATTATCGGATATGGAATAACGAATGATGCTTTTCATATCACTCAACCTGACAATGAAAGTAATGGTGCATCAAACGCAATAACTATGGCACTAAATGATGCTGAAATTGATACATCTGAAGTGGAATATATTAATGCTCACGGCACATCAACATATTTTAACGATATGCTGGAAACTCAAGCCATTAAAAAGGTTTTTGGCAAGGATTCTAAAAATGTATCTATAAGCTCAACAAAGTCTATGACAGGCCATCTGCTGGGAGCTGCTGGAGCCATTGAAGCTATTACATGTATAAATACTCTAAATAATGGTATTATTCCACCAACCATCAATTACATTTATCCTGACCCTGAATGCGACCTAGACTATACTCCAAATGAAGCATTAAAAAAGGATATAAATATCTCAATGAGTAATTCATTTGGTTTTGGTGGACATAACTCAGTTGTGATTTTTAAGAAATTTTCTTCTTAAGTAAATCAATTGATTTCACAGCATCAATATCAACATCATTTAGAACACCACACCAGTAACTAAGCCAATCAATATAGTTTATTAAGAAAAATAATGATGTTAGATTTTTTGGCACCTTATCAGGTACTGATAAATGAGCAACATGGGAGACTTTTTTTGATAAAATTTCATTTGTGATTTTCATTCTCTCAAGATTTTTTGGCCAGCCTATATGAATCCAAATCATCGAAAAAGATTTTTTATCTATATTATTATTTTCCCAACCTATAATTTCATTATGATTCATTTCTGGGATTGTAATATTATATGATAACATCTTACTATTTTCATTTAATTGACATTTCAAACGAAATCCAATTGATGAGAGGTCTTCTTCAGTAACAATTATTGGCATAGTCTTATGAATTTTTTTTGCTAAAGCATATACTTCAGAGTTTTTAGTAGATGATTCTTCTGCAAATGATTCAAGGCAATCAAAATCTATGTTAGAAACTCCTTCCTTATCAAACAGAGATATAAGAAATGTTAATGAAAATCCTAAAGCTGATCTAGGTGGATATCCTTTAGGTAATAAATGAAATTTAATATCATCAGACTTAGCTTTTTTAAGCAACTCTCCCCCAGTTGTAACAACCAATGCGTGCTCCGTTAATCTTACAGCGTAATCGTAGTAGGATAAAGTTTCTTCAGTATTGCCTGAATAAGAACATATAATGACTAAGGTGTATTCATCTATTGGAGTATTTGGAAAATAATTTCTTTCAACAACTATTTCCATTTCAGGAAATAAATCTTTTAAAATTAGTCCAGCAATAGCAGAACCTCCCATGCCAGCAATTACTACTTTACCCACCTCTTCAAAATTTAAATTATCTTCTTTAATATTTTTTAAAGAATTTTGGATATGTTTTGGAAAGTTTTGAATGTGCTCAATCATTTATTTCTCTTAACAATATAGCTAATTAACTCATTTAAACCACCCTGAATCTCATTAGGAAGTTCATTAATTATATCATTACATTGACTTATATAATCTGCTAAAAGCTTATCAGATTCTTCCTTTAGATTATTTTCAATAAAAAAATCATAAACTGATTTTTTCTTACTTGAAATATTTTCGTGATTAGTAGATTCAATTAACTTTTTCCATTCGCTTAAGTTTTTTTCCATAGCAAAGCATGTTAAAATTGTTTTCTTATTTCTTTCTATGTCTGAAAAAGTACCCTTACCCATATTTTCGCTGTCTGTTTCAAGCTCAAGAATATCATCCTGAATTTGAAAAATCACTCCCAAGTTTCTTCCAAGTTTTTTTAATTCATTAAGATTTTTTTCATATTTATCGCTGATAAGAGAAGCAATTTCAAAACATAATTCAAACAATGAGCCTGTTTTTTTTGCACTCATTAATAAATAATCAGATACACTTACAACTTCCTTATTTTCAAACTCCATGTCGTAAGCTTGACCTTCACATATTTCTAAAATGACTTCATTATATCTTATTAAAATAGCTAAAGTGTTTTTTTTAATTTTTCCAATAAACAGTGGTCCAAGCGCTCCTAAGCCATCTCCAGAAAGAACAGCATGTGCATTATCCCATTTTGTGTGTATAGTGGCTACATTATGTCTTAAATCATCCTCATCCATAATATCATCATGAACAAGAGTGAAATTATGAAGAAGCTCAACACCAAGTGCTCCGTGCATAGAATCTTCTTTAGAATTTTTAAAAAGTTCTCCAAGAAATAATACCACAACTGGTCTCAAACGTTTTCCTGGCGATTTTACAAAATATTTTATGGGATCATAGAGATAAGATGGACCTTCGAAATCTTGAATTTTAGAAAATTCATCTAGAAAATCATTTTTTAAATCATTTAGTTTATTCATTATTATCTAATTCTACTAAAATCCTTTGAGTATCTTTATATCCATCTTCAGCTGAAGGTGCTCCAGCCTGAAAAACAAGACAATTTTTTTGATTATGCATAATCTTTGCTAATGGATAATCGTTACCACCTTCCATAGTTCTATCACCAATAAAAATATATTTTTCATTTGGGAAAAACTTTTTCACCTCACCTAATACTTGAGATTTATTCATACCTCTTGGAGTAATATCAATGGATATTTGACCACCGATTACTGCATCAAGATTATCCCATTTAGCCATTATCTTTTCAGCAATATTATTTCTTTCGTTTGATTCACAATCATATTTAAAATAATGTAATCTTTGTTCTAATGAACAATCTCTACCTACAACGCTGAAATTGAGCATGGAACCTCTATCTTCAATATGATTACCTGCTCTTACAGCATAAGGGCTTTCTTTTAGTTTTTCCTCAAGGAAGTGTAGTAAATCGTTTTCTGGTTTAAATTCATGATTATAGGAAAGCTCTCCATTTAGCCAAAGTTGATTTCCTCCGCAAGTAAAAACTCCTTCCGATAAATTTAATATGTATTCAGGGACCTGCTCTTTAATCTTCTCAAGATTACTCCCACTCACTAAGAAAAAAGTATGATTTTTAGCCCAATTACTATAAAACACTTCAAAATCTTTTGTCATTTCTCTTCTTGAGGGAGTTAAAGTTCCATCCATATCAAAAATAAATATATTTTTCATTAATTATTCTTTCTTGAAGCAAAGTATCTGTTTGCTTCTTTTTTTATATTAGGTGCTAAATATAATGCTGAAATCATCGTAGGAAAAGCCATTAAGGCAAACATTGCGTCTACTATATTAACTGCTAGATCTAGTGATAAAACAGAGCCTAAGACTAATGTTAAAACATAAAATATTCTATAATAAAACTTTGAATTAGCACCAAAAAGATATGATGCACATTTGCAGCCATAATAAGAATATCCAAACATTGTAGATAAAGTAAATGTTGCTACAGAAAAAATAAGAATATAGTCTCCAGCTAAACCAAGATAATTTGAGAAAGATTTTTGAGTCAAAGACACTCCAGAATATGTTCCCTCTATCCATTCACTTGAAAGCAAAATAACTAATCCAGTAATTGTGCAAACTATAATTGTATCAATTAACGGTCCAATCATTGCAACTAGACCAGATTTGATTGGCTGATTATTTTTAGATGCTCCGATAGCCATAACCTCTGTTCCCATTCCAGCCTCATTTGAAAATGCAGCTCTTCTAAAACCTTGACTAATAACTATTGCAGTTCCAGCAAAACCGCCAGCAACCGAGCTTCCATTAAATGCGCTTGTAAAAATATTTGAAAAAATAGCGGGAATTGAAGAAGCATTTGATATAACAATAAATAAACCGGACAATAAATAAACAATTACCATGAATGGTACTATTTTTGATGCAACTTCAGCTATTCTGCTCAAACCGCCGAAAATTACTGAGGATACTAGGATAGCGATGATTATCCCAATCATTAAATTTAAATTAAATGATTGTTCAACATTGAATGATTTTACTACATAGTCTGACATAATTTGAGTTAATTGATTAGCTTGAAGTAATGACAAACATCCCACCAATCCAGCAATGCTGAACCAATAAGATAGAAATTTAAATTTTTTCCCCATTCCTTGTTCAATAACATACATTGGTCCTCCCTGTAAAACATTATCTGAATCATAACCTCTGTACATTATACCTAAGGAGCAGGTAAAGAATTTTGTTGCCATTCCAACAATAGCACTAATCCACATCCAAAATAATGCTCCGGGACCTCCCAATGATATCGCTACAGCTACTCCAGCAATGTTTCCAATACCAACAGTGCTTGATAGAGCTGTAGAAAGCGCTTGAAAGTGTGAAATTTGGCCTTCGTCATCTGGATCATCATGTTTACCAAGTAAAATCTCAAATGCATGTTTAAAATATCTAAATGGAGTTAGCCTAGAATAAATTAAGAAGAATACTCCTCCTCCAATAACTAAATTTGCTACTCCAAAATTTCCCCATAAGAAATTTGATAACTCTGCAAAAAAATTATTAATTATATCCATGATTAAGTAAGTTACAATATAATGAAAAAAATTGACTTATATATTCTCAGAGAATTTTTAACAACTTTTATTATAGTTTCTATCTTCTTTACTTTGATTTCATTGATTGTGGATGTCTTTGAAAATTTAAACCGTTTTATTGATAATGGAGTCTCAGCAAATGTCTTAATCGAATATTATAAGGCATCGCTTCCATCGATGATCAGCGTAACTATTCCTGTATCATGTCTTGTTTCTTCTGTATTTACATATGGAATGATGATACAGAGAAAAGAATGGCTAGTATTTAAGTCGTCAGGACTAAGTCTGTACAGACTTTCTACACCAGTACTATTGCTTGGATTACTATTAAGCGTTGGATCTTTTTATTTCGATAATTCGATAGTAATAAATAATAACAAGACTAAGAATGAAATAAAAAGTACATATATGTCAAAAAATAAAAGCAAAGCAAAAAATAAAAGTGTATTTGAAAATGTTTATTTTCAAAAGAACCAAAAAGACTTAGTAGCATTAGAGAGGTTTAATAGTAATAACAATGTCGCTGTAAATTTGAATTTTCTTGAAGTAGAAGATGGAATGCTTTTAAAAAGAATTGATTCAAAAAAAGCAATTTGGAATGTTGAATTAAATCAATGGAATCTAAAAGATTTTTCAGTAAGAGATTTCGATAAAGATGGTTTAGAAAAAAATGTAATTATTTCAAAAAATGACTCATTAATTACTTTAAATTTTTCACCAAGTGATATAATAAATACAGCAAGCTCGTCAGAAGAAGTATCATATTCAGAATTAAAAAAACAAATACAATCTTTGAAGGATAATGGCGTAAATACTCTCAAATGGGAAGTTGACCTAAATTACAAAATTGCATATTCCTTTATTTCAATTATTGTAATATTTTGCGGAATTCCTCTTTCTGTTTATCGCTCAAATACTACTTTAGCTTTTGGCGGAGGATTAAGCTTGGCTACAATTTTTTCATATGTAATTCTTTTAAAATTTGGTCAATCTTTAGCTTATGGAGGTGTCCTTTCACCATTTTTTGGAGCTTGGATGTCTAACTTTGTATTTATTAGTATAGGAATTTATCTTATGCTTAACGCTAGAAAATAAAATTATTTTTTTGATTCAATTTTATCAATTGAAGTAACGGTAAACTTTATGTCTTCCCCTCTGATTTCAAGTATAAAGTCTTCTCCAACTTTTTTACCAGCAACTGACCTTCCAAAAGGAGAATGATACGTAACAATAAATGGATACAAGTCTAACTCCTCTTCAATTGGACCTAAAATATAGTAATCTTCTGGCTTATCTTTACCTTCCTCATGAATAGAAACTTTATTCCCGAATCCAGCTTGATCAGTATTAATATCGCTATGTTCAATTATTCTAAAAGGAGCATGAGATTGCATAAGTTGAATTTTATAAACTATTAAGCTCTGTTTTTCTCTGGCTGCATGGTATTCAGCATTTTCTTTTAAATCACCATGATCTGCTGCTTCGCTAATTTTTTCAGAAGTTTCTCTTTTAAGCTTTTCAAGTGACTTAATTTCTTCCTCAAGAGCGATGTGTGTTTCTCTTAAAATTAAAGTTGCCATTTTAGTTCCTTTTTTAAAATAAAAACCAATTTACATTTGTAAAATGTACATTTCAAATAGTATAGTTTAATTTGATTTAAGCACTTAAATCAGTTTTAGGACCGGCTGCTAGAATATCAAAATCTTGAATTTTAAATTTTTCAAAATTATTATTGAAAAGTCTTGTAAGCATATTACCAGTTGAAAAATATTTCTCTAAATTATCCCAACTATGATGGGGTACCAAGAATTCATTTTCTAAACCATCAACGTTTAATGGTATTTCAAAATTGAAAAACTTATCAAATACTGATTGACTAAAGTCTAAACTACCATCAGTAATTAAATTGATAATATGCTTTGTTAGTTTTAAATCTATTCTTGAAGATCCACTTGTTGCACTTGATCCTGACCATCCAGTATTGACTAAATAAACTGAAGAATTATAATCATTCAGTTTTTGCTCCAATAATTCAGCATATCTTAGAGGATGCAATGTTAAAAAAGGTCCTCCGTAACATGGTGAAAATGCAGCAACTGGTTTTGTAACACCTGTCTCGGTTCCAGCCATTTTAGCCGTATATCCGCTTATGAAATGATACATAGCTTGTTTTTTTGTCATCCTAGCTAGTGGTGGCATTATACCATACGCATCACAAGTAAGAAATATAATTGAATTTGGATGAGGGCCAGCACTTTTCAAACCTTTTGAGCCTAATGAATTCTCTACAAAATTAATTGGGTAGCAAATTCTAGAATTTTCGCTTTTTGTATTATCATCAAAATCAACTTCTTTAGTTTCTAAATTAAAAACAACATTTTCTAAAAGGGTTCCGTGTTTAATAGCATTATAAATTTCTGGCTCTTGATTTTTGTCAAGATTAATTGCTTTTGCATAACATCCACCTTCAAAATTAAATATCCCATTATCTGACCATCCGTGTTCATCGTCACCAATCAATGGGCGATTTGCATTGGTACTAAGCGTGGTTTTCCCTGTACCTGAAAGACCAAAAAAAACAGTTGACTGATCTTGAGAAGCAGATACGTTTGCAGAGCAATGCATTGAAAGAACATTTTTCATTGGTAAGTAATAATGCATCATTGAAAAAATTCCTTTTTTCATTTCTCCCGCGTATTCTGTACCTCCGATAATGGCAATCTTTTTCTTTATATTAAAGACAATAAAATTTTCTGAATTTAGTCCGTAATCTTTCCAATTTTCTTCTTTTACATCATAGGCATTGATAATTGTAAAATCAGGATTAAAATCATTCAATTCTTCCTTTGTTGGACGAATGAACATATTATTTACAAATAATGATTGCCAGGCTTTCTTTGTTATCATTCTAACATTTAATGAATTGTCTGAATCATCTCCGGCAAATCCATCAAAAATATAATAACTCGATGGTAAACTTTCATAGGTATCTAATACTTTATTCAAAAGATAGTCAAAATTTTCTTCAGATAGCTTTTGATTAACTTCTCCCCACCAAATTTTTTCAGTTGAAGAGTCTTCATCCACAATAAACTTATCATCCGGAATTCTTCCTGAAAACTCCCCAGTATCAACCATTAAGGCACCGTTAAGACCAATGACACCTTCATTATTATTAACAGCATCATTGATCAGATCATCAACGTTTGAATTTCGTTTGAAATTTTGGTTTTTAATCATTTCTTACCTCTTGGGTGAGCTTTATCAATGGTATCTTGAAGTTTCTCAAGACTAACATGTGTATAAATTTGTGTTGATGAAAGTTTTGAATGTCCAAGTAATGACTGAATTGCGTTAATACCAACTCCTCTATTCAGTAAATGAGTTGCAAACGAGTGCCTCAAAGTATGAGGTCCAAATGCGCTCAATGATAATCCTTTTAAGTTACTTGTCACTATGTATTGAATTTTGTTTCTTG
This sequence comes from uncultured Fidelibacterota bacterium, assembly GCA_902525615.1. Taxonomy (GTDB): domain Bacteria; phylum Fidelibacterota; class Marinisomatia; order Marinisomatales; family Marinisomataceae; genus Marinisoma. The sequence continues at coordinate 128,637 of CABZHT010000002.1, read as the reverse complement.
TTAAAGATTTATTATCTTTATCGACGAACAAGTTATTATCTATGATTGATTTTGACAAAGGATATTTTCCAATTTTTTCTAAATATTCAACTATCAATTTTTTAGTAAAATCGTCAAAATTAGAAAATCTTTCTTTACCTCCTTTACCTAAAACTTTTACTGAATTATTATCCAAATCAATATCTTTTAGATTTAAGCTAGTCATTTCTTCAAGTCTTAATCCTGATGTAAAAAAAAGCATTATTATAGCTTTATCTCTAATTTTCAAAAAATTATCTTTTTTAGATTCATCAATTTTATTTAAAACATCATAAATTTTTTCTTGAGATAAAAATGATGGAATAGATTTTTTGAATTTTGGTGAAGGATATTTTTGAACACTATTTAACACTATATCGTTTATTAAGTTTTGTGAATATAAATATTTATAAAATGTGCGTAGAGAAGATAGTATTCTAGAAAAAGATCTAGGTCCAATAGTTGTACTTAAATCAGAGTGAAAATCAAAAATATTTTCTTTAGATAATTTCTTATAATTGATAGAAAATTCTGTGATATATACTTCAAATTTTGAAATATCCCTATCATAATTTTCAATTGTTTTATCAGAGTATCCTTTATCAAATTCGAGAAAATCTAAAAACTCTTTTTTTACTATATCAAATTTCTTCATTTTTAATCATTTCGAATAGGTTACTAAATTCTTTAGATGGTTGAGCTTTAAAAAGTATTTTTTTTTCTTTCTTTGGGTGTAAAAAAGATATACTTAAAGCATGAAGATAATGTCCATTTTGAATACTAATATTATTATTTATTTTTTTTCTTACTTCAGGGAGATATTCATTTAATTTTTTCCAACCTCCACCGTAGAGTTCATCTCCTATTATTGGATAACCTTTTTCACTACAGTGAATTCTTATTTGGTGCGTTCTTCCAGTTTTGGGAAAAAAATTAATTGCTGAAAAGTATTTACCATTTTTAATTAACTTAAATTTTGATGTAGCTATCCTTCCATCCATTGAAGATTGATATTTTAAAGGATTATTTTTGCTTCGTGATAACTTATTTTCAATAATACCTTCATCATCTACCCATTCTCCCCATGTCAAGGCAATATACTCTTTTTGAATTGTCCTATTTTTAAACTGATCAGCTATTTTCCAATGAGCATATTCATTAAAAGGTATTATCATTACTCCAGTTGTATCTTTATCAAGCCTATGAACAATTCCTGGCCTTAATGAATCGGGATGACTTGATAACTTATCTTCAAATTGATTTAATAGAATATTAACTAATGTCTGATCTTTATTATTTGAAGTTGGATGTGAAATAACTCCAAATGGTTTATTAATAATAGCAAAATTATCATCCTCGTAGATAACTTCTAATGGATAATCCCATTTTTTAAGCTCAGGCATCTCAAGAGACTCAAATTTCGATGAATCAACTTTAATGATATCTCCAAAGGAAAGTTTGAGATTTTTTTTAACATTTTTATCGTTGACAGTGATGCTTCCCTCAGAAATAAGTTTTTGAATTTTACTTCGTGAAAATTGAATTAATCTTGAAGATAAAAAAGCATCTAAACGTATTAATTCATCTGGTGATGAAACAGATATTGTCATAATATTATTTATTTACAAGTATAGAGCTATACAATAAAAATATCAATCCTATTGTGACTGAGGAATCAGCAACATTAAATACATACCAATGCATGCCATTTAGGTGAAAATCAATAAAATCAACAACATAACCTCTGAAAATTCTATCGATGATATTTCCAATAGCGCCAGCAATAATCAGATAAAGGGCTATTTGAGAATACTTATCTTGAAAATCATCATTGTTTAATAAGTAAAAAAGATAGATTGTTATAATAATTGGCAAGATAATAAATAGTAATTCTGCTCCTTCAAAATAAATCCCAAAAGCAATACCCTCATTTCGGATATAAGTAAAATTGAGTAAATAAGGTATTACAGTAAAGGAATCATAAAGATTCATTGTATTATGTACAATAAATTTTGAAAGTTGATCAAGAACAACGATCAAAAATGATAGATATTTCATTATATAAGATTTAGTTTTTTTCTTTCTTTATTAATAACACTTTTGGTGGCATTAGGAACTTCCATTAATCTTTCTTTTGATATCAATTCACCAGATACCTCGCAAATTCCGTAAGTACCATCTTTAATTCTTTGAAGTGCTTTTTGCAGATTAATTAAATAGTCTGACTCACGGGACATTAGAAGGAAATTCTTTTCGACTTCATGAGCTTCGGTACCTTCATTAAAATCTTCAGACCTATCTTGAATAAAAACTGAATTTGTAGGTTTAGTGGTTGATCGTACACCTTCAATACTTTCATTAACCTCAGCTATTTTCTTTAAAATATTTGCTTCAAACTTTTTTAATTCAGCTTTCGTATATCTTGTTTTTTTCTTAGCCAATTTTTTCTCTTATAGTTTTTTTAAATAAATTTCAATTTCATTATTTTCATACTTGAAAAAAGAATTATAGTCAAAATTTTCCAAATTTGCTACAATATCCGTACATAATACCTCGTTCATAAAATATTCTTTATTTTCTTCAATAATATCTTTTAGCTTATCAGAAAAATTAGCAGAGATAATAATTCTGTCATCAATCTCAAAATTTGCTTCTTTTCTCATTAACTGTATTTGCCTTATTAAATCTCTCAAAACCCCTTCTAATCTTAAAGAATCGCTAATAGTTGTATCTAACGATACAATTAAGTCATTTCCTAGAAAAGATTCGCTTCCATCATTTGCTTTTAAATCTATGATCAAATCATCTTTTATCAGTTCATGTTTGTTTTCAGGAATTGTCAATCCATTCAATACATTTTTTGTGACTTTTACAGGATCAAGATCACCAATTGACTTGATAGCATCCTGCATTTCATCTCCAAACTTAATTTTCATATTTTTGAAATTTGGCTTCAAAGTCAAAGTTCCAAACTCTTTGATTTCATCAGAAAGTAGTACTTCTTTAATATTTAACTCATCTAAGATTGTCTCTTCTTGATCTTTAATGAATGAAGTTATTTCATTGTTATTAAGCAATACTCTTAAGCTTTGGAGCGGTTGTCTAACTTTAATATTAGCTTTTTTTCTTACTGCTCTTCCAGACTCAATTACTTTTTTCAATGAGTCAACTTTCTCAATTAATTCATTATCGATTTTATCATTATCGCATTTAGGAAAATCTGATAAATGAATGCTGTCTTTATTCTCATTTTTATCCGCAGAAGTTATATTCAAATACATTCTTTCTGTTACAAACGGAAGGACAGGCGATAAAACTTTAATTAAATCCAAAATCACACTATATAGAGACTGATAAGCTATATATTTATCTGAATCATTCTCACTTTTCCAAAATCTTCTTCTATTTCTTCTTATATACCAATTTGATAAATCATCTAAGAAGGTTTCTACATTCTTTAATAGCTTATCTACTTCAAAATTTTCATAATTCAATTTTGCACTAGCATTTAATTGCTGTGATTTAGAAATAATCCAATTATCTAATAAAGTTAAATCTTTAGGATTTATTTTTTGTGAATGTGGAGAAAAATTATCAAGACTTGCATAGGTACAGAAAAAAGAATAAATATTCCATAGACTAATCAACTTTTTTCTGACTTCGTGAGCTTTATCATATCCAAATAGTAAGTTGTTTTCTACATTTTGTTTCGAATACATCCATCTCATTACATCAACACCCATCTTTTCAGCTGCATCATCAAACCAGATAGCATTACCTGCAGATTTATGCATTTCATCACCTTTTTCATCTTTTACTAACGCATGTCCAAGCAAAGTTTTAAACGGTGCTTTGCCTTCCAAAAAAGATGACATTGCTAATAATGAGTAAAACCAGTTTCTAAACTGTCCAGGAAAACATTCTGTAATAAAATCAGCTGGAAACCATTCTTCCCAATAGCTTTTATCTTCAAAATACTTCATTGTAGAAAAAGGTACAATTCCAGCATCTAGCCAAGGATTTCCTACATCTTCAATTCTAGTTCCAATAAGTCCAGATTTAGGATGTTTAATTTTAACATAGTCAACCCAGGGTCTATGTGGAGTATTTCCATCAAATTTTTCCCATCCTTCAACAGCTAATTCCTTAAGCTCTTCTTTAGAACCAATAACATGAAATGTTCCATCCTCAAAAGTCCAAATCGGTAAGGCTAATCCCCAGAATCTCTTCTTTGAAATCATCCAATCTCCCATATTGTCTAACCAATCATGTTCTCTATCTCTTCCCCAGCTTGGAATCCAATTAATTTCATCTACAACAGATTTAATTTTATTTCTCCAATCCATATTGATATACCATTCGTCAACCTGTTTAAATACTAATTCATCTCCAGATCTCCAACAGTGTGGATATATATGAGGATAATCTTCAACATATAGAAGAAGATCTCTTTCTTTTAAATTGGAAATAATTTTTTGCGCAGTTTCAGGATCTGTAACATTTAAACCAGACATAAAATCAAAACCTTGAATGAAATTTGCTTGATTATCAATTGGGGAAATTTCAACAAAACCTTCTCTTTTACATATTTTATTATCTATAGCACCACATCCACCAGCCATGTGAACAAACCCTGTTCCTTCACCCTCAACAACCATATCATTGCCTTCAGAATCTTTTCCACCATCAATAATGATATGGCAATCTATGGCTGATTTATCTTGTAAATTGCTTGTATCATGAATTGGATATCCTCCTTTAGAGCTTTGAGGCTCCAAATGATCAAATGGTCCTTGATATGTTAAACCAATTAATTTTTCACCTTTAATGACTTCTACAATTTCATATCCACCACGTTCTTTGAAAATTTGATCTAATGTTTTTAGTTTTGGAACACCATCTACCCAATTTTTTTTCTCTGAAAATTCTTTATTTAATCTTTGATATTTTAAATTTGTTTCAGCTAAAATATATATTGATCCATCATTAGCCTTTATTTTTGCGTAATTTATTTTTTTGTTTACCGCAACAGCAATATTAGATGAAAGAGTCCAAGGGGTCGTTGTCCAAATTAAAATATTTTCATTTTCTTTATCTTTTAAAGGAAACTTTACAAAAACACCTTTATGAACAGTCAACTTTCTTCCCTCAATAATCTCCATCTGTGAATATGAAGTACCAGATCTACCAGACCAAGGAACTACATCAGTTCCTCTATAGATTTTTCCATCTTCATGTAATTTTTTTAAAAAAGCCCAAATCGCATAGTTGTTTTCTTCAGACATGGTGAAATAAGAATTATCCCAATCCATCCAATATCCTAATCTTATAGATTGATCCTTTTGCACTTCAGAAAATTTCTCAACGCGCTCTTTACAAAGATTTACAAACTTTTCTATGCCTAGATCTTCAACTTCTTTCTTTGATTTAATTTCAAGTTCTTTTTCCACTTCAATTTCTACCCAAAGGCCTTGACAGTCGAAACCATTTTGATATCTCAATTGATGTCCATTCATTGATTTATATCTTTGATAAAGATCTTTTAACGTTCTTCCCCAAGCATGATGAACGCCCATAGGATTATTAGCAGTGATAGGTCCATCAAGAAAGCTCCATTTTGGACCGTTAGAGTTTTTTTCGACTAGTTTTTCAAAAGTTTTATTTTTGGACCAATAATCGAGTATTTCATGTTCATTTTTAACAAAATCAACTTTTGGATTTTCTTTCTTTATGCTCATAATTAACTATGAACTTATAAGAAAAGGGGAATTATTGCAATTGTATAGAAATTATCTTGTAATAGTAATAAATCTGGATGAAGAGCCACGCTTAACAAGAAATAGTACTTTTGATTCATCATCAAACTTTGACATTTCAGAAAGAAAATCTTTTGTACTGTAAATCTTTTTACGTCCAACACGTGTGATGATGTCTCCTTCTTGAAGCCCTGCTTCTTCTGCTGGACTATTATCTTCAACTCCAGTAACAATTACTCCTTGGATATTTGAAGGATTTTTTTCATTTAATTTGTATTTATTAATTAAGTCTTCGCTAGGATTTTCCAATAATAATCCGAATTCATAATTGACATTTGTAGTAGCAGCTATTGTATCTTCTCTTTCTTCAAGAGTAACATATATATTTTTCTTTTTATTATCTCTGTATATACCAAGCTTTACTCTTGAGCCTGGATCAGTACTGGATACAAGGTTTTTAAGTTCAGAACCATTGCTGATTTCTTTACCTTCGAAAGAAACAATCACATCTCCTTCTACTAAATCAGATTTTGAAGCTGGACTGCCTTCAACAATGTCACTTACAATAGCTCCATTTCGAGTCTGAAGTTCCAATGTCTCATATAAATCTTCATTAATATCTTGCATATAAATACCTAAGAAAGATCTAACAACATATCCTTTAGTAATAAGATCATTCATTACTTTTTTAACCATCGTTGAAGGAATTGCAAAGCCAATACCAGCATTAGCTCTTCCACCACCTGAAGCAATAGCAGCATTAATACCAATTAACTCACCATTCATATTTAAAAGAGCCCCTCCACTATTTCCAGGATTTATTGCTGCATCTGTTTGAATGAAGTTTTGATAAGTATTTAAGTTATTCATTACATCATTTCTACCTAATGCACTAACAATTCCAGCAGTAACAGTATGACTCAATGATGCAGAAAAAGGGCTTCCAATAGCTATTACCCATTCTCCTACTCTTACTGCTTCAGAATCTCCTAAATCAACAGCTTTAATATCATCTGCTTCTATTTGAAGTACAGCTAAATCGGTAGCTTTATCTAATCCAATAACAGTAGCCTCAAAAATACGTTTATCAAGTAATTGGACTTTAATTTCTTCAACAGGTTTTTGAGATCTTTCATCAAAAATAACATGATGATTAGTGACTATAAATGCATTTTCATCATCAACAATAACACCTGAACCAAGAGATTTACTTTCATACTCATCTGGGATTTCTCTACCCCAATATCTGTAAAAGTTTTGAACATCTCTGTCCAATTGAACGGTATTTGTTGTAGTGATAGTTACTACTGACTCGTTTACTTCTTCTGCAATGTCAGCAAAAGAATTAAAAAATTCATATGCTTTTGATTGCGCAAACGAAGTTGAAACAAATAATAAAATAAATGTTAGTTTTTTCATCATATTTATCTGAAATGATTAAATCACCATAAAGTTCCTTAATTATTTAATCCTGTCTTTAAAAAATCTTTAAACTCTTCAACGTTTCTTGTTAGACCAGGAAACTCTGATAATACTTTGTCATTACTATCTAAAATTACATAATAAGGTAGAGCAGCAGTTTCAAATCGATTGATTTGGTACTCTCTTTTTTCTAAATATCCTTCTCCTGCATCGGTATATAAACTAACAAGGACATATTCGGACATTAGTTCTTCAACTGAATTAATGCTAAATATATTTGTTTCCATCCATCTACAGTTTGTACATGTGACACCTGTAAAATCAATAAAGATATTTTTATTCTGCTCTGCAGCAATAATGAATGCATCGTCTAAATTATTATTCCAAACAAGATTGGATTGATATTTTTTAGGAGGTAAATAAGATTTGATATTACCATTAATATCATAACCATGATTTCCAGCTGCTAGATAAGTTCCAAAAAATATGAAAGCAAGAGCAAACAATGATCTTTGAATTGAAAAAGTAACTGGCGAATCATTTTTAAACTTAATTAATCCAAAAATATATAAACCTGTAAATAGCATTATTAATGCCCATAAATATAGAACAACTTCATATGTAAAAATATTCCAATTCCAAACCAAGTCAGTATTGCTAATGAATTTGAAAGCAGCTGCAAGTTCTAAGAAACCCATTACTACTTTTACAGAATTTAGCCATCCACCAGACTGAGGTAATTTTGTTAAATAATGTGGAAAGAGGGCTAAAAAGAAAAATGGAAAAGCAAACGCTAAACTAAAAATCAACATCCCAATTATTGGCCAAAACCATTCTCCTTGTGAGGCAGCAACCAATATTAATCCCATAAATTGAACTGTACATGTAAATGAAGTTAAGGTAAAAGTTAAAGCCATAAATAAAATGCCAACATAACCTTCCGAATTTTCCTTTTGAAGTGAAAGTCTTCTTAATGATTCAGGTATCTCAATTTCATAAAATCCAAATAGAGACATTGCAAAATAAATAAATAAAAATGCTATAAACATATTTACTATTGGATTTGCAGCCAGCTGATTTGCACCAGATGCTCCTAATAGAATTGCTAACATCATTCCTAAAAAAGTAAATGTTAGAACAATACCTAACATATAAACAGTAGCACTTTTTACTGGAGAAGAATTAGTATTTTCACTTCTATGCATAAAAAATGAAATGGTGATTGGAATCATAGGAAAAACACATGGAGTTAAAAGAGCAAGGAAGCCCATACTCATAGCGAGAACAAGAAATGAACTTATATTATTATCAGCAATAGCTAATATAGAGTCTTTATCAAAATCAAAATTTTCAAAAACAAAATCAGATCTTATGGGACCTGATTTAACATCAAAGGTTGCTGTTTTAGTAATTTGGTTAGGCGGATAACATAAGCTATTATTACAAACCTGGTAGTCAATAATTACGTCAACATTGTAGGTACCATTTGACAAATCATCTTTTAATTCTAATGGAATACTAAATTGGGGAGTGCCTTCATGATATTTAGTAATATTCCCAAACCCTTCATCAAATTTTTCTATTGGCTCAGGCTCAATGACTCTTCCAGACTTATTAACAATATCTGATTCAATAATAAATTTTGTAGAGGATGGACCTTCAGGTACATCATATACCGCATAAATCCTCCATGTAAAATCAAGTTCAGCGTTTACATCAATAATCGCAACTTCACCTCGATTTACATCGTCAATATTAACAGTAAATTGTGCTGGATTGCTAAACTGAGCCCAAAGAATATTCAAAAATGATAATGTTAAAAAAAACTTCTTCATATTAAGCTATGAAAATAATCTTTTCTTAATTCTTGTCCAAAAAGTTTCTCTCTTTGTTTCAAGTGGAACATTTAAAGCACTTTCAAGCTCTTCCAAAAGATTTTCAATAGATGAATTAGCTGCTACTTCACCAGATTCAATGAACTGTTCAGTCTGGTCAAAAGCAGACCAATGAAGATTGTCGTGTTTAGGCTTAATTATAAAATTTGCTTTACTCAACAAAAATGAATTTAGATGTGATACTGATACATCTCTTGATCTTGTAGAAATCTCAACAATGTTTGATGGTTCAGGTTGATTATCCACCTCTTTAGTAATATTTACTGCAATGATAAAGTCGCAATTATCGATAAGCGGGGTCACTGGAGTTGGTAAAACAACTCCACCATCAACAAGCATACGTTCATCTTTAAATGTTGGCTCTACAAAACCAGGAATTGATGAACTTTGAACTACTGCATCAATTAAATTACCAGACTTATATATGATTGAATTTCCAGACATTAAGTCTGTAGCTGTAACTAATAAAGGTATCTTTAAATCACTAAATTGTTTACTTCCAAATAAAATTTCTGCAGCTTTTGCTAATCTTTCATTCTTAACAATTGATTTTCTATTTGAACTTACCATCAAGACATATTGATTTTTGATTTGCTTCATAATTTGAGAAAAAATAGATTCATCTCCTTCTGAATTAGCAATATATCTAAATCCTAACTCGTTAAAATTTTCACTTTGTATGTGTTCAAGATATTTTGATTCAACCACTTTCGCATTATGATGAGAAGCATACATAGCTCCAATCATTGAGCCAGCGCTTGTTCCTGCAACGATATCAGGAACAATACCATTTGCTTCAAGAACTTTCAATACTCCAATATGGCATGCACCTCTTGCTCCTCCGCCACCTAATGCTAATCCAATTTTCAAACTCTTATACATTGCTTCCAGGCTTTATTGCAGGTATTTCTTGTAGTTCACTCGGAATATTATCTTTATCAAAGATTTGAGCTTTTTGAGAAGTTATTGAAAAAAAGTGATCATGAATGAAAACTGGAGAAAGGCTTCTATTGACAATTACTCCAACTCCGACAACATTTCCTTTAAATTGTTCAATAAGATCAATGACTTCTTTTATTGAACCACCAGTACTAAGTACATCTTCAATAATTAGAATTTTCTCATTTTCATTGATGTTAAATCCTCTTCTCAACTTCATCTTTCCATTGGATCGTTCTGAAAATATTGTCTTTTTATTTAATTGCCTTCCAACTTCCGTACCTAAAACAATTCCACCAACGGCAGGAGAAACAACTTTATCAATATCTAGATGAGAAAAGTGGTTTGATAATATTTCACCAAACATAGACAGATACTTTGGATACTGTAAAACTTTTGCACATTGAAAGTATGTATCACTATGAAGACCAGATGATAAAATAAAGTGGCCATGCATAAGTGCTTGGGTTTTTTCAAAAATTTTTATGAAATCTTTATCCATTTAATCCTCTTAGTTGATTTAAATACTGTTTAGCTGAATTACGAATTGAATCGTGATCTTTATTTCCAGAGAAAATAATTCCTCTAGATACATTTATTAAGGTCGTATCCATATTCTTCTCATTAATTTTAAGAACGCTTTGCAAATCTCCTCCTTGTGCTCCAATCCCAGGAATTAAAAAAGGTAAATCTGTTGAATTTCTAACTTTCATTAATGCATCATCGTTAGTTGCCCCTACTACAAGACCAATATTTTGCTGATTATTTAATGCTTCACATAAAGAAATCACTTTTGAATAAATATCTTCTTGAATAAAGGTTGAAGATTTATTTGATGTTCTACATAATACATAAGCACCCTTAGATAGATTTGAAATAAACGGTTCAATTGATTCTTCTCCCATATAAGGACTTACAGTTATAGCATCGCAATTAAAATGATTAAAAAATGCATTAGCATAATGTAAGCCAGTGTTTCCTATATCCCCTCTTTTTGCATCGGCTATAACAACATGATCATTACCAATATGTTTCATTAAATTTTCGAGCCAATAATAACCCTTTGAACCCCATTCTTCAAAAAAAGCGAGGTTTGGTTTATATGCTGCTGCAAAATCGCTAGTAGCATCTACAACCATCATCGAATAATCCATCATTTCATCTAAGGATACATTATCATTGAAATATTTTTTATCAATATCAATTCCAACACAAAGATTTGAATTTTTATCAGAAATGTTTGTTTTTAGTTTATCGATGAATAAATGCACAGAGAAATTTAAGATATTCTATCATAGCAAACAAATGGCTTCATACTAGAATTAAAAATTTTTAATATTGGAATATGGAAACATCTATTGGAAAGTCAGAAACTAGAATTATTGCTTCAACAAATGTTTTCCAAATAGAAAAAATTGAGAAGATCGGTAAAGCTGATTATCCAAAACTGATTGAAATATCATTACACCTTGCTAAAGAATACGGGAAGCAGGCAGTATTCACAAAAGCTTCAATTGAAAAATACTTTAATACTGAAAAATCTCTTCCTTTTATTGCAAGATATCAAAACGAAATTATTGGATACATTATTGGAATCCCTTTAGAAGAACTCACCATGGAGCCTTGGGCATTGAATGATGAAAATTATGGTAAGGATAACACCTTATACACTTATGCTTTTGTTATAATGGAAAAATATAAGTCCAATGGATATGCTAAAATGTTAAAAAGAGTCTATTTAAGCTGGGCACAAAAACGTGATAGAGTAAGATATATTACAGGTCATGTTTTATCTGGCACTGCTGATACAAAGGATAATAGCATAAAGATAATATCATTCGAAGAAAATTGGCAAGGTACTGGGAAGTCATTTGAATATTACAGAAGATCTTTTGATGAAGGTGTTGAGAGTTCTATCTTTAGTCCGCCGTATGAAATAATTGTAGAGTAATTATTTTTTCAAATAACTTATAAGAATTAAAGAAGTTGATGAAATTGCGAGTGCCGGTATAACAGCCTCGTCTAAACTCCACTGATTTCCAAAATATACTGTAGCAACTATACCTGAAAGTATTGAGCAAATAGCACCATACTTTGTTGCTTTATCCCAAAAGAATGCAGCTAATAGAGTTGGAGTAATTGCAGTTCCATAAATTGTAAATGCATATAGGGCTTTTTCAAAAATAGTTGTATCAGCGGCAAACATTCTTGAAACCCAATAAGAAAAGAATCCTAAAGCTAACACTAAAATTCTGCTGAGAGTAACAATCATTTTATCTGAATATTTTTTATTTGAATACTTTAAGTAAATATCATTGATCAAAATAGTTGTAGGGACCAATAAAAAAGAGTCTGCAGTCGAAATTATTATACCAATAATTGTAGCAAGCATAATTGCACCTATGATAGGTGGAAGGAAATTGTATGCAGCATAGATTAATACATGTGATTCTTTTGCAATATCCGTAATCATACTTGAACTAATCCAAGCATTTGCAATAATTAAAGATTCTAAAATGACTACAGCAAAGAATAAAAGGAAGGTTGCCTTTTGAGCTGATTTAACAGATTCACTTGCAAAAAATCTTTGATACATATTCGCATCTCCGAGAATCAATAAAAATGAAGGTAATGTAAAATTAATTACATCTCTAAATGATAAAACACCAAATAAAGACATATTGTTTGGCATACCTTTATTTTCAAAGCTCATTGCCATTCCTTCAAATCCACCAGCTTGAAACAATAAAATTGGTAATGCTATAATGAAACAAGTAATCATCAAAATTCCATTAGCTACATCTGTATAAGCAACGCTCAATAGTCCAGCTAATACTGTATAAGCAACAATAAATAATGCTGCAATAATAGTTGCCTGATCTAAAGATAGGTTTGAACCTAAGTTGTCATGAAAAATAGTATAAATAACTGCTCCACCAGCGTTAAACTGATAACTTACAATCACTAAATAAGCTGTTAAAAGTGCAACTACAGATAAAATCATTGCAACATCACCAAAACGTGATCCAATAATTTCTGGTACTGTTAATTTTTCAGATGCTCTTGCTTTGCCTGCAATTTTCGTAAGTGCTAGAACACCAAGCATTCCTCCAATTGGTAGTAAAAAGCCGGCTGCACCAATTTCAAATGTTTTTCCTGCATTACCAAGGACTGAACCAGTACCCATCCAAGTTGCCGCCATGGTTCCAACTAATATCCATGGTGATAATGATCTTCCTGCCACCGAAAAATCTTCCTGATTCTTTATGGAATCTGATTTACTAAAACCGATCCAAAGTAATGCAATAAGATAAATTGATATAATTAGATAATAAATCATTGTAATAGTTTACACATAATACATATATTATTTTTACAAATGCAATTACATTGGAAAATAATTATTGGATTAGTTTTAGGAGCTATTTACGGTATTTTAAGTGCAGTAAATGGCTGGAATGGTTTTACATCAGACTTCATTTCCCCTTTTGGAACAATATTTCTTAATCTTTTAAAATTAATTGCAGTTCCATTGGTTGTTTCCTCATTAATTACTGGAGTTGCATCATTGTCTGACACTAGAAAATTATCAAGAATTGGTTGGAAGACTATTGCGCTCTACATTTCAACAACTGCAGTAGCAGTTAGCATTGGGCTCATATTAGTTAATTTGCTTGAGCCTGGAAATACCATTCCAGAAAGCTATCAAGAAAGTTTATCAAGTGAATACTTTAATACTGCGGCAGATAAACAAGAAGCTGCAGCATCAATTCAACAAAATAGAGGACCTCTTCAACCGCTGGTAGATATGGTTCCTGGTAATATTTTTTCTGCTGCATCCAATAACAGAAATATGCTTCAAGTAGTTTTCATTTCATTGATATTTGGAATTGCTCTAATTGGAATTGATAGAAAATACTCAAGACCAGTTTTAGAGTTTTTAGAAGGCATAAATCAAATGATTATTAAACTAGTTGAAATGATAATGTATTTTGCTCCTTTTGGAGTATTTGCATTGATCGCTAAAACAATTAGTTCTGTTTCTGGTGATATTTCTCAAATAAGTGAAATTCTTTCTGCTTTAGTTTTTTATATGGGTGTTGTGATTCTTGGTCTTTTTGTTCATATGGGAATAACCTACATGACACTACTAAAGATTTTTACAAACATGGATATAAAACATTTTCTTAAATCTATGGCACCAGTACAGCTTTTAGGATTTTCAACAAGTTCAAGTGGAGCAACCTTGCCAGTAACTATGAAGCGTTGTGAAAAGGATCTTGGAATTTCAGAGGAGATTTCATCATTTGTGTTGCCTCTAGGAGCAACAATTAATATGGATGGAACTGCATTGTATCAAGGAGTAGCAGCAGTCTTCATTGCGCAGGCAGTCGGCATGGATTTAACATTAGCTAACCAATTTACGATTGTGGCTACCGCTGTTTTAGCTTCCATAGGAACTGCAGCTGTACCAGGAGCAGGAATCATCATGCTGATTATTATTTTAGAAGCTATAAATGTACCAAGTGAAGGTATTGCGCTTATTCTAGGTGTGGATAGAATTCTTGATATGATTAGAACTGCTACAAACGTCACCGGAGATGCGACAGTTGCTAGTGTGATGGATTCTTTAGAACGTTAACCCACTCTTCATATTTTTCTGCAATTGTATCTTTTATATCTGAAATTTGTAACGATCTTGTGGAAGAAACCATCAAACTATCTGGAAACGATTGCTTTAAATAAGAAATTTTCTCAGGATCTACTAAATCAATCTTATTAAAAACATATTTATAATCAATTTCATTAGCATTTATCTCCTTTAAAACACTTTTGATTGTTTCTATTTCATTGAACAAATCTTGTGAATTTGCATCCAGAACGATTAATAATAAATTTGAATCAACCACCTCTTGAAGCGTAGATTTGAAACTAGCGATTAAATTATCAGGAAGATTTCTAATAAAACCAACTGTATCACTTAAAAGGACATAATTATTGTCACCAATAAATAATCTTCTAACAGTAGTGTCCAAAGTAGCAAATAACTGATTTCGGATTAATACATCACTTTTAGTAACTGATTTCATTAAAGATGATTTTCCTACATTTGTGTATCCAACAAATGACGTTCTAAAAAATGACTTTCTCTTTTTACTTTGTACCTGTCTTTCGGAGTCGATACTCTTAAGTTTTTTCTTAAGCAAAGAAATCTTTTTTCGAATAATTCTTCTATCAACCTCAATCTGTGTTTCACCAGCACCTGCCCTTGTTCCAAATCCTCCCATCTGCCTTTCAAGGTGTGTCCATAATCTGGTCAACCTGGGTAATTGGTATTGCAATCTAGCTAGTTCGACTTGTGTCTTAGATTCTTTTGATTTTGCATTTCTAAAAAATATTTCAAGTATTACGCCAGGCCTATCTAAGAGCTTAATGTCTTTATTTAATTTTTGAAAATTTTTAGTTTGAACAGGACTTAAGTCTTCATCAAAAATTATATAATCTACTCCAAGCATTTTAGCCTGCTCAATTACTTGTTTTGCTTTTCCACTTCCAATGAAATACGCAGAATTTATAGTGTTTATTTTTTGTTCAACTACTCCTTTTACTTTTACACCAAGAGTAGATATGAGTAATGATATTTCCTCAACACTGTTATGATAATTCTTACTGCTTTTCCATATTCTTGGAGCAACAACTATCGCTGTTTCAATCTTACGATTCATTTACTACAATTTGATTGAAAACAAGTTCTATGAAAATATCGTAAATAAATTCATTAAAAATATTATTTGTCCATTCTCCATCTATTTTGGTAGCTAAGAATATTACATTTGAACCTAAAATATTTTTTTTGATTACAAGCGGGTCATTGGTTGAAATATTAAAAAAAGCTTCATCGGAGTTATAATCTTTTAGTTCATAAAATCTATATACTTGAAATGCTTTACTATTATTTGATAAATATTTAATTGGATATTCTTCTTCAAATTTAAAGAACTGATTTTTTGATGCACCTCTTAATGCTTTAACTTTTGGATAATCGAGAGTTTTAGATAAATATTCACTATCGACATTGTCTATAAAATATAAAATGGGTTTTTTTCCTAACATAAATTTTTGAATCTCTCTAATTAAGTTATCAGAAAAATCTTTTATACCTTCAACTATTAAAATATCATATCCAGAAAAATCATACTTTTTAAAACTTTCAGTTTTAACTATATCATATTGAAATAACCGGTTATTATCCAACAAACTAGCAAAACTACTTTCATTGTCATTAAGTATAATTACTCTTTGCTGATTTCTAGGCTCAACTTTTATAGAGAAGCTATTAATAGATAATCTGTCTTGCTTTAAATCAATTAATACTGAATCAGCATCAATACTTACAGGAATGTTTCTTACATGACTATTCAATGAGTCCGAACCAAAATCAAATTTTCCATTTATTATATCATTAGTCGACCAATGAATCTCAATATTTCTTAAATCAGGATTATGATAGCTCAGCTTTACTTGTAAAGAATCAGAATCAACTAATTTGTAGTCATTTACCATAATGTTAAAATCAATATCCTTAGATATTGCTATTTCTGAAGAATCATTATTGCATGACATTAGAAGAAAAGAAACTAAAAAAAAACTTCGGATCATTTTGCTATTACTAAGTTAATTTTTGAACCTTGAGAAACCTTAGTTCCTTCCTTTGGACTTTGATTTAATACTGTATTTGGTAAAAACTTTTTGTTTTCAACATATTGAATTTTTCCTTCAAAGAAACCTCTTTCCTCAATGATTTTAAGTGCTTCACTAAGAAAAATTCCTTGAAAATCAGGAATATCTACTAAATCATTAGGTGCTAATCCATTACTGACTTCAATTCGAACACCAAATCCTTTTCTTATGCTATCGTTTTCTGTTGGACTTTGCCAAGAAACTATGCCTTTAGGATATTTTGAACTGAACGAATAATAAATTGAGTCCAACTCAATACCGTTTTGATCCAATTCGATTTCTGCAGCTCTTAATGTTTTACCTAAAAGAGATGGAACAATAATTTTTTGATTAAATTGGGTAATTTTAACTTTGATTGATCTTCCAAGCTTTACTTCTTTACCAGATGTTGGAAATTGTTCAATTACTATATTTGGATTTAAGTCATTTGTAAAAATTGTATCAGCAATTACAACCTCGATACCTTCAGATTTTGACAACTGATTTGCTTCATCCAATGTTAAGCCCTCTAAATCTGGAATTACTACTACATTTCGTGCATTAATATATAATGGCATTAGAATAAAATTAAATGTCATTAATACTATCACTCCAGTAATAAAAAAAATTGATAAATTTTTAAATAGATTTTTCATATAAGAATATTTGAACCTAAATCTTGATAACCTACAATGAAATCTTTTGAATCCATTGCTTTTTTACCCTCTAATTGTACACTATGAAGCCTTAATGCATTTTGACCACACTGAACATCGAAAAAATTTTTATCTACACGATATATAGAACCAATTTCGTGATTATTATCATTATTAATTGACTCAGCTTTGAAGATTTTTAATCTTTTGCTATTAATGGTAGTAAAAGCACCAGGTGTTGGCGAGAAAGCCCTGACTTTAGCCAGTATTATATCTGACTTATCATTCCAATTAATTTTTAAATCATCCTTTGAAATTTTAGGTGCTAAAGTAGCTATACTATTATCTTGTTCGATTAATTCTGAAGAATGGTGCAAACATTTATTAATTGAAGATTCAATAAGATCTGCTCCAACTTCACTTAGTTTTTTAGATAAAGAACCATAATTATCATTTTTTGTTATTTCAATTTTTAATTGATCAATTATTTTTCCAGTATCAACTTTCGGTTCTATCAAAAAAGTGGAGACTCCTGTTGAATCTTCTTGATTTAATAATGCATGTTGAATTGGTGCGGCTCCTCTATATTTTGGTAGCAATGAAGAATGGATATTAATGGATCCATATTTAGGTATACTCAGTAAAGACTCTGGAAGAATTCTATACGCAACTACTACAAAAAAATCAGGATTTAAATCTTTAAGTTGATCAATAAAACTTGCATCATTCAAATCTACAGCTTCTATAATTTTTAAATTCTCTTCCTTGGCTAAAGTCATCACAGGTGTATCAAGAATTTTTTGTCCACGACCCATTTTTTTTAATTTATTTGTAACAACTGCTTTAAGATTAAAACTGTTATTACAAGCTAGAAGAGTTGGGTTTGAAAAATCAGTATTACCAAAAAAAATTATATTTATATCTTTATTTGACATTGCTTGATTTCATTAATTTAAGCGCCTTATCGTATTTTAAAAGATCTGTAGGAGTAGCATAATCAGTTATTAATTTTCCATCGAGATGATCATTTTCATGTTGAATAACTGTGGCTAAAAAGCCGCTAAAAACCTTTGTATGTTTTTCAAGGTTGTGATCTAAATACTCATATGTTATTGAATCATATCGCTCTACATTGATTCTAATTTCAGGCAATGAAAGACATCCTTCAGAATCAACACAAGATCCTTCACCACTAATTATTTTTCCATTGATAAATACTAAAGGAGATTCACATTCATCTGTGTGAGATATATCTACTACAAATATGCGCTTATTTATTCCAATTTGGTTTGCTGCTAGTCCAATACCATCAAACTCATACATTGTATCGAATAAACCATCAATTAAACTTCTAATGTTTGAAAAATCTGTTATATTTTTTGATATTGCTCTAAGAGCAGAATGACCATATGTAACTACTTTTTGAACTGCCATAGATTATTTTGAGGAATTTTTAACTTTTGCAATTGCAACTCTGTCGACAGTCATTTCATTTTCATTAGATATTTTTATAATTACAGTTTCACTTTTTACTGTAGTAACTTTTCCATGAATTCCTCCAATAGTTACTACTCTATCTCCTTTTGATAAATTTTCTTGCATCAATTTTACTGATTCTTGTTTTTTAGAATTAGGTCTTAGAATGAAATAGTATAACACTAAAAAAATTAGGAAGATTGGTAATTGGGAAAGAAAAATATCTAGAAAAGATGCTTCGCTTTGTTGCATTATTATTATTTTTTGATTCATGGACTAAAATTAGTTTACCTGAAGTTCTTTAACAAGGCCATAACTTTAGGCTTAAAAAGATAAAAACACATGAAAAGCACAATAAGATTTGAAACTGTATGTAAAATGTTAAATAAACCATTATCATATTCAAAAATTATCTTATTTGTTCCAGCTTTCACTTCTACTGCTCTTAAAACACTGTTTGCTCTAAAAACCTCTACTTCAGAGTCATCAATATAGGCTTTCCATCTAGCAGGATAATAAATTTCACTTAGGACTAATAGCCCTTTTTCATTTGCTTCATAATCAATAATGATTGTTTCCACGTCCCAATCAATATTAAGAATTTTACCAATTTTATATCTTGAATCATCTAGTTTATCTACTATCGCAGTTTTTGATGGATTAAATGCAGATGCATTCAAATAATTGTACAAATTTTGATCTTCTTTAATCACATCTTTTACAAACCAAGCTCTTGGATTACTTTTATCTAAATTATAAATATAAACTTTCTTTCTTCCATTGACTGATTGAAAAACGGACTCTTTTTTTAGTTTTAGTTTGGGATGAGAAATTTCAACAGGGCTAATAAAATATTTTACATTTAAAAATTGTAATACTGGTATTGAAAGTAAGTTATTTGTGTTCTTTAGCAATTCAGAATAATGACCAAATTTTGCTGGATGATATCCTCCAACTGATTCAATACCATGATATTTAAATTTTGGATCAGCAAACAAAGAACCTGCAGGGTAAATTCTATTTAAACCGAGGTTTTCTTTTAAAAAGATTATTGTTTCGTCCTCATTAAATACTGACTCAAAGCTTTCAATAGTTATAATTTGGTTTTGTTGGCCTGAATCTTGTCTTGGATTGATAATTCTACTATCAACCCTATATATATCAATTAAGGAAAGTATCAAAAATATATAAAAAATGGTCTGTGTCTGAATTTGAGGAAATTTATTCTTAATTATTTCAAGAGTATCTTTTAAGCCATAAGCGCATAAAATATACATGCAAAAATTTGATACAATGAGTATCATGCTTGGAACTCTAAAACTGCTAAAAAAAGGTAAATAATTATAAAAGAATTGGTAAAAGATTTCGAAATACTTTCCAAAAGAGAGTAGAATTGAAATTACTAATATCGTCCAAAAAAATAATCTCATACTGTTTAACTTTCTAAATGACAAAAAAGCAAATAATAGTACGGGCAATCCAACATAATTTGGGAAATCAGTAAAAGGCATAAAACCTGTATAAGTTGAACCTCCGAATCCAAAGAAATTAGGCATGAGGTATGTCAATAATTCCTTAGGGTGCATAGACCAATTTGTTGCATAAGCAAAACTACCCATATTGCTAGATCTAATCGACATTTCACGGTAATCCAAGGATGGTAAGTAAATATGTGAAGCAATTAAGAATGCAATAATAATTCCTGAAAAAAATAAAGTAGCATATTTTTTATTTCTATTTTGGTAAAAAGTATAAATGAAGAAAGATCCCAACAACATACAACTATAATAAGCTATTTGGACATGCGCTCTTTGTAATTGCAAGCCTAGAAACAAAGCAAATAAAAGCATATTGAAAATTGATTGTTCATCTTTCAATCTTAAAAGCAATAATAATGTAATTGGAAAAAAAGCAGCTGTCATCATCTGACTTCCATGCCCATAAACAATCATAGTGATTAAAAAAGGATTTAACATCCAAAGCAATCCTGAAATAAATGCAATTTTCTTATTTTGAATAAGCTTTTGAACCAAATAAAACATACTTACTGCAGAAAAAACTAGATGAATAAATTGAATATTTAAGTCTGAAACACCTAGCAAATCTAAAAAGTAGCTTGGCAGATATAGTAGATTGACATAAGTAAATGCTTCTAAGGTTGGCATTCCAGAAAAAATCCATGGTTGCCATTGCGGCCACTCTGATGAAGCTAATCTAATCTGATCAAGAATATGATGTATGGCATAAGGATTAAAGGAGTCACCGGAGGCAAATGTATTTTCAAAGATTATAACATCATTAAAAAAAAATAAAACGAAAATAGAATAAATTAGAATTATAATAGAAAGATACATTTTAAATCAATTTTGTTTTAAATGAGTTAATTAGTTCTTTATCCTCCTCATCAAAACCCATTAAAAAATAAATAAGGAAATAAGTCAACAAAACCAATGCAAAATGAACTAACAGGTAAACTATTAAACCTAATATATTATCTAAACTAAATAGGTTTGAAAAAATATTTTTGGCATTAGAGTAGATTAAAAATGTAATTATACCAGATACAATCGGCTTGATAAGCTTTATCGAAAACAAATTCAATTTCATTAAAACTAGATTTTCAATAAATCTTAATATACTCAGAATAAATAGAGCTATCGCCGTTGATAAAGCTGCGCCTACTATACTATATAAAGGGATTAAAATATAATTCAATGAAATATTCAAAATCAGGGCGATTGAAACATTAATTAAATTAATTGAAGTATTTCCGCTCATAGAAAGTGTTGATGAACCTAAACCAAAAATTGTTTGAATGAAAATTCCAGTTAATAGAATTTTTAACGCAAAAGCATTATCAAATTCTGAACCAAATAGCAATAACATTGGGCTTGCAAAAACAAATAAAAATATAAATACTGGCAAAGAAAACATTAAAATATACTTTGAGGAAGATTGATAAGATTCTTTCATTTCTGGAAAATTTTTATTGAAATAATGTTCTGAAAATATTGGTGCAAAAATTCCAGCAAAAGCAAATAAAATCATTCTAACTAATCCAGCTGTTCGATCTATAGGATGATACATTCCAACATCAATAGCACTAGATAAAACTCCTAACATTACTATATCAACCCAATGCATTATAATACCAATCGCTGAAACAAACATTAATGGTATGGAAAATCTTAAAATTTCTTCATCTACTTTAGAATTAATAATATTCTTAAGACTAATTTGTGCAAAATTTCTCAAAAATTTTACGATGAAGATTAAACCAATAACAGCAGAAGTTACTGTTGGTATCAAAATAGATAGTTTTGTCCCGAGCAAGTAGTATGATGCTAAAAATCCAATCAAGAGCATAAGAGGATTTACAATTTGATTTACAAAGATTTTATATTTTAAAATTTTAAATGCTTGGGTAGCAAAAGAAGATATTAGAGTTAAAACGGAAAAAGGAAGACTTATCGCAAACACTTTTATAACAGTTATTAAAAATTCTTCTTCGTTCAGCAGATTATTGACAATGAAATCAGCAGATAAAAATAAAATAATAGAAATTACAATACTAGATAATAGTCCAGCTTTTAAAGATGAATAAATAGAATTATTAATATTCTCAGAATTTTCCGTATCCCTACTTACAAACCTTAAAACACCGTTGTCTAGTCCCATTAATGCAAATATTTCTGCAATTCTTGTAACAGCATTTCCTAAAGAATAAATGCCTAACATCTGTGCGCCAAGAAATCTTGCCATTACTATTGAAAATATATATCTGAAAACTGAACCTAATGTCATTCCTGAGAATGAAATAAAAGCTTCACTTAGAATTGTTTTCTGATTGGATGTTTTGCTACTCATTTATTTCTTAAATATAACCATCTTATAAATTGAAATGGTAAATGAAATAATATCCAATAAATAGATATAGAAATTAATTGGATTCCTGTCGCATGCTTCCAAAAGAGTTTAAATTGATTTTTTATCTTCATAAAATTTTTCTTTGAAGAATGTTCTCCTAAAGATTGAGAAACATTATGAAGAATTACAGATTTTGGAACATAAATTATATTTCTATTAATTTGACGAGCTTTTAATGATAAATCAACATCTTCACAGTACATATCAAATGTTTCGTCAAAGAAATTAAGTTTTCTCAAATCTTCAAACCTTAAGCACATGCAACAACCAGTAGCATAATGTGTTTCATTTATGAATGAATATTTTGGTCCATCAAAATCTCTTATTCCAATATGATAAATTAAACCCCTCCATAAATCTACAACCCCCCCGGCGTACCAAATTTTATTGATATTTGATGAGTATAATATCTTTGGTGTTGAAATAATTGCTTTTTGATCTTTCACTAAAGGATTAATTAATTCGTCAATAAAATTTCTGCTAACAATTGTATCGTCGTTTAAAAGGATGATAAAATCATTATCTTCAACATTTATTTTCTTTAAACCTTCGTTATATCCTCTGCCAAATTTAAAGTTTTTACTATTTTTTATCGTTTGAACATTCGGAAAATTTTGAGAAATCATTTTTAATGAATCATCTGATGAATTATTATCAATTACAGAAATGGTAAAATTTTTATGATCAACATTTTCAATTGATTCTAAACATCTTTTTAAAATTTTATTATTATTCCACGTTAGAATAACAATGTGAACTTTATAGGATTCTGAAATTTCAATCATAAAGCTGTAATGTTCTTTCAAATTCTTCCCAAGAAAAATTCTTTTTATGATTAGATATATTTTTTGTCATTATATCATACATATTATTATTAAAAAACGAATGAATTGATAAAGCAACTTCATCTTCATTTGGATCTACAATATATCCAGTTTCTTTTTCAACAATATAATCTTTAAGCCCTCCTTTAGATGATACAATGGCAGGCAAATTATAGTTCATAGAAAGCGATAGGATTCCACTTTGTGTTGCTTGCTTATATGGAAGAACGATTAAGTCTGAGCTAAGGAAATATTTGCTTAAATCTTCCTTGCTAACAAAGTTAGGATGAATAATAAATGAACTTTCAAGTCCATACTCTTTTATTTTATTCAAATAATTACTCAAATCAGTATACGGTTCACCAACTATAAATACTTTCAAATTTGGTATCTTTATTTTAAGGCGATTTACGGCATTAATTAATATATCTAGACCTTTATAAGGTCTGATGAGACCAAAAAATAGTATAGTTGGGTCAGATTTTAACCCAAGATTATTTTTAAATCTTTCTCGATCATCAACTTTGTAATCAATTTCGTATATTGGATGAAATGATTTAATTATTTTAGCTTTTAAATTATATCTTTTGATTCTTTTCATTTCATTTTGATTCATAACTACTAGATGAGTTCCTTCTTTGAGCATTTTTTTTAGAAAAAATTTTTGAAATGGAAAATTTTGATGAGATTTAGCATTATGAATTAAGAAGTAGACTTTTTTTGTATTTATTCTTTTAGCAATATATGAATACATAATAGAAAAAAAAGGGTGCCAATAAGAAAAAATGACGATATCTATATTTAATTCATTGATTTTCTTAATTGCTTTTCTCCAAGAAAAAATATTTAATGGATTTAAAATTCTTAACGATGAATTATTATTTGATGCACTGTTTTTATATTGGGACTTGCCTGGAAAAAAAATTTTAGGATATAATTTTTTGAAATTTAAAATGGTTACATCATGACTATTTTTTAATTGAGTAACTAAATGATGATTAAAATCTGAAATACCCCCTCTAAAAGGAGAATAAGGACCAATAGAAACAATTTTTAAATTATTATTCAATTACTTCTTTAATGAAATTTTTTGTTTTGTGATTTTTATTTACAATTATTTCACCAATTAATCCAAAAGTAAATAATTGCAAACCAGTAATTATTAACAAGCTCCCAAAAATTATCATAGCTATGTGCTGTTGAAATGAGTGTAGCAAAACATACTTACAATAAAGAACATATATCTCCGCTATTAACCCAAACAATATTGATAAAAATCCAACCATTCCAAAAAAATGCAAGGGCCTGTCCATATACTTTCCAAGAAATAAGATTGTCATAAAATCAAAAAAACCATTTTTATATCTTTCAGCTCCATATTTTGATTTCCCAAATTTACGCTCTCGATGATTTACAGGTATTTCCTTTACATTAAACCCTTTTTGATGAGCTAATAAAGGGATATATCTATGTCTACCTCCATAAAGATTTAAAGACTTGGCCACTTCTTTTTTTAAGACCTTAATTCCGGAGTTTGAATCTTTAATTTTTAGTCCACTAAAAAGTTTTATAAAAAAATTAAATATTTTTGATGCAATTTTTTTCTCTAAAGGATCCAATCTATCTTTCTTCCATCCTACAATTACGTCATCTTCATTCAATTCACGAACAAGATTGATAAGTTCTTTTGGATCATCTTGAAGATCACCATCTAATGTAGCTATTAATTCATTTGAAGCAATATCAATGCCGGATTGAAGTGCTACAGACTTTCCATAGTTTCTATAAAGGTTAATGAGCTTCCATGTAGAATGATTTGCGATTTCATTTTCAATCACTTTTTGGGACATATCTGACGAACCATCATTAATAAAAATAATTTCAATTGATTGATTATTCTCAAAACTGAATTTCAACTCGTCAAATAATGCTTGAAGAGATTCTTCCTCATTATATATTGGTATAAGTATAGATAAGCTTTTCATTATTCAAAATTTCTTCTATTAAATTTTAACGTATAGTTCTGTTTATCATTATTAAGTAAAAATACAATCTCGTTCAGATAATTACTACCATCAATTGAAATCAACTTAGTTGTAATGACATATGAATTTCTCAATTGAATATCGACATTATTTAAAGCTTCAGTATCTCCCCAAAGAATACTTTTGTAGAAATTTGAATTCAATTGATTTGATAAAGGAAAAAATCTATTAAACTCCTCTTGGGAGATTTCAACTTTTTTGCGGACATTTAAATATCTAATTGAATCATTATTTACTTCAATCATATACTGTCTTCTTCCCAAAAAATCTTTGAACACGATAATTGAATTATTTCCAGAAGATTCAAAAATAAATGGTGAAGAAAAATTTGATTTTCCTTTTCCCTGCAATACACCATTACCAATAACTCTATTAAAAAATTTTTCTAATTCTTCAATTTTAATATTTTCAGAATCTATTACTTGAATGTTATTATTGGTGGAGCATGAAGCAAAAATAACTGCAAATACGACAATTATAAGTTTTTTATTGAGATTCATATGAAGAAATCTTTGTTTGTAGCTGTTCATTATCTTCATCTAACAACAATGCTTTGTTATAAAAAATAAGTGCTTCATCTATTTCTTCTACACTTATTAATACATCTCCATAGTGCTCAAGAATTACCGCGCTTGAATCATCATATATTAATGCTTGAGCAATAAAATCTTTCGCTTTTTCAAATTCAGATAATTTGTAATAAATCCATCCAATTGTATCTAAGTAAGCTGATACATCTGGGCTTATTTGTATAGCTTTTTCAGCGAGAGTCAAAGCATATTCTAAATCTTCATCTCTTTCAACTAGGCTGTAAGCAAAATTATTGTACGCTTGTGCATCTCTGTCATTCAAAGCAATTAATTTTGTGTACAACTCGTCAGATTTATCCCATTTTTCAATTTGATCATATGTCATTGCTAAGCCATGCATAGCTGCTACAGATTTTTGATCAATTAATAATGACTTACTGTAGAATTGTTTTGCTTCATTAAAATTTCTTGCCGAATAATTTGCTAATCCCAAAAAATAATTTACTTCAAAGTCGTTCGGAAATATTGATACCGCTATATTAAGTTCATCTATTGCCTCTGAGAAATTTTGTAAACTTATTAATGCAATAGATGAATTAATATATCCTTCCTTATCATTAGGATAATAAGAAGTATGCTTATTCGATACTTCTAATGCTAAGTCATTTCTACCTAAATCTCTGTATACCAATGACAAGTAATATAGAGCAAACCTATCATTATCCTTTTTTGATAAGGACTTTTGCAAAAATTCTTCTGCAGAATCTAATTTTCCAATTCTTAGATATTCCAGTGCTATTTGATTATATAGATTATTATAAAATGGATTTGCTTTAATAGAACCTAGATTTAATAGCTCTAGCAACTCTTCAATATTTCCACTATCATTCGATTCAAGAAAACCTCTCATATATTCTGAATTAGAAGGATCTGCTAAAAGGAGTTTTTTAAATATCTTTGATAAGTCTCTATGATTTGAATTATATGCTAATTCTGCTGCGACCTCCAAAGCCAAAATTAAGTCATTATTCTTGTTATAGGCTTCTTGATAGTAAAGC
The DNA here is from genome assembly GCA_902525615.1 of uncultured Fidelibacterota bacterium. Taxonomy (GTDB): domain Bacteria; phylum Fidelibacterota; class Marinisomatia; order Marinisomatales; family Marinisomataceae; genus Marinisoma. Next base: position 101,371 of record CABZHT010000002.1, on the reverse strand, counting down.
AATGCTCCATCAATATCATTTAACTCAGCTTTTAAATCTCCAATGATAAACAGCACATCAGCGTTATTAGGATCACTTTCAATTATTTGATTAAAAATCAACAAAGAAGATTCATAATCATTTAAGGCAATAAACTTTTTTCCTAATGAAATCTTATAATCTAATGCATTTTCATCCATTGCAATTGCCTGATTGGCAAATACAATACTTTTTTCAAACTTTTGCAACATCCAGTATGCTTCAGACATATTAAATAAGACTTCTGCAGAATTTGAACCAGCATCAATAGCGTCCTGAAACTCTAAAATTGCTCTTGCATAATCACCCTGTTGAAAAAACATCATTCCGTCCATGAAAAATTGAACACCACCGAAAGGATCAATTGACTCTATAGTTTTTTCTTCTTTTTTAGATTCTTCAGTGTATGATTTGGGTAATTCTAAAGATGTTGAAGCGCAATTTGCTAAAAAAATTGTGGAAATTGTAATTATTAAGTATTTCATTTTCATAACTATGCAAATTACATCCGAGATTGGATATTTACAATTCTATGAAAATTAATCTTTATCGCTTACAAATGATCCATTAACATCATTTAACAGCTCAACATCTTTAATTTCAGTATCCTCTTCTTCAGATATATTTTCTTGCGTTACTGATTCTTCATCCGCTATAAAATAGTTTGATTGAGAAGGTTGAATTAAATAAGCTGAGAGCATGAAAATACAAAGTATAGACAGAGTAAGATAAACAAAGTTTTGTCTTGAGAATCCCATAATTCCACTACTAACATTTTGATTATCATTTAATGCATTAATACGATCTTGAAGTTTTTTATCGAAACTATCGGAAGTTTTTAAAGAAGGAGCAGTTTTCATAATATTCATTGCATTTCGAACATCATCAACTTTTTTCTTATGTTCAGGATTTTCAGCAAGATATTTTTCAAACTCCTTGCGTTCTTTAATATCCATTGAATTTTCAATCCAGTCAGATATTCTATCCTCAAATTTATTATAATCCATAACTACTCCTTAAAATGTTTCATTTTTTCAGCCAACTGAATACGACCTCTATTTATTCTAGATTTGATCGTACCAATCGGTATTTCCAGTATTTTACTTATTTCTTCATAGGAAAGTTCCTGAAAATCTCTTAAGACTACAGCCATTCTAAAATTTTCGGGAATCTCATCTAAAAATTTGTTTAATTGATCAATTGCAATTTCATTTTGGACTTTAGAATCCAAAGATTCTTCTTTAGAATTAATATCGATAACCTGTCCATCATCAGTCCATAAGGAATCGGTCTTCTTCCTTTTATTTTTTCTTAATTCGGTTAACGCATTATTTTTTGCGATTGTAAAAATCCAAGTTGAAAATTTTGCAACATTCTTATAATAGCTTGCATGAGTGTATAATTTAATTAATGTATCTTGCACTACATCTTCTGCCTGCTCAACATTATTGAAATATCTTAATACAAAGTTTAATAGCCTATCTTTGTATCTTTTAACAAGCTCGTTATATGCGTTAATATCTCCTTCTTGAAATCTTAAAATTAACTTTTCATCAGAATATTTAAATTTATCATTCATGTCGGAAAGCTCCGTTGATAATGTTTGTAAATTCTGTCTCATCAATTATTTTCTGTGTTTTTAATTTAATGTCAGTTTGAGCAAAAATATTAATCGCATGCTCCAGCTCATCAAGTGAATAGTTATTTGTTGCTGGGCTTATTCTTTTTAATAAATTCCCTCTAATACTTCTACTTGATGATTCAATTAAAGTTCCATTATTTTTTTTGGTAATAAAAATTGCCTCTAATAAAGTGAACATAGAATTAATCACATATGAAAGACCGTATTGTTTCATGATTGATAAACCATTTTCGAAAATTGCATCAACTCTTCTATCGCATATTGCATAATTTAATTCCCATAACTGCTTTTCTTTATGAATATTGCCTGATTTTTCAAGAGCATTTAGTAGATCTTTTTCGTTGCTTGATACTAAACTTGATTTAGACATCTCATTAAAAATTTCTGAGAAGTTGTTTCCAAAAATTTCAATAATTTTTTGAGTATATTTATCTGAAACTTTCAGATTTAATTCATATGCAAATAAATGTATCCAATGTTTCATTTCACTCTCGAAAGGAGTAGAAATATCAACAACATCCATTATTTTTGCAAATTCTTTAGTAACGGAACTTTTGATAGTGTTTGATTTAGATTTATAATCATAAGATAAAAAATTATTGTCTATAAAGATGATTTGGTCTGAACTATCTGAATCAAAACTGTTAAGAAGAAGTTCTGAATTTTTCTTATTTAGCTTATTTATATTTTTGATGATTATGAGCTTATTGCTTGAAAATAAATCTTGAGATCCAAGCACATTCATCAATTGATCTAATGAATCGCTTTTATCTGCACAGTCAAATACAAATGTTTCATACTTTTTTTGCAATTTTTTAACTATTTGATTCTTTATATATAGATACAAAAAATCATTATCCCCAACTAATAGATAGTTATTTTTGAAAGATTGATTTTTATCGGATATAAATTGTAAAGCTTTAATCATTTTTTTTCAATTAAGATATTCCATAGCTACCAGATTGAATTTGCGCACCTGAATCTCTATTGGAATTTTTTTCTTTTTTTGTATAAGTCAATTTACTAACTACTATAACTACAATAAATGCTAATACAAAGCTTGTTAATCTTTCAGTAAAAATCAATTTTAAAAACTCACTACTTCCCCAAATCATTGTTACAATTGACCCAGTTAGAAGACCGGCAATAATACCTTCCCTGGTTGTCTTTTTCCACCATAAAGACAAGATAACTGCTGGTCCAAATGAAGAACCTAATCCGCTCCATGCAAAACTAACAATTCCAAAAATTGTATCTCCTGAAACTTCGGAATACATAGCGGTTGCATAAGCGAATAACCCAAGAATGATTGTGATGTATCTGGTACTAGTTAATTTATTTGATTTTCTTGTTTTAATCACTTTGTTCAACTTTAAATCTTCGCTAATCGCAGATGTAGATACTAATAATTGAGAGTCTGCGGTGGACATCATGGCTGCAACTGCGCCAGAAATAAGTAACCCAGCAATCCATGCAGGTAATAACATTTGCGCTAATAATGGCATTGCAATTTCAGGATCTTTACCGATAAAAAAATCTTCACCAAAATAGCCTAATGCTACAATTCCAATCATAAATGCACCTGAAATTCCAGGAATAGCCCAAAGAGCTGCAATCCATTTAGCTTTTTTAATATCATTAACAGACTTTATAGCCATGTATCTAATAAGTAAATGTGGTTGACCAAAATACCCTAAACCCCAACTCATCCCACCTAATGCAACTGACAGAGCTCCAAAACCAGTAAGTCCTGAAAAAACTGAATTTTTTTCTATTGAATCAAACTTCAATAATTCAGATAAACTTTGATCAAAAGAAAGTAGCTCAAAAAGACCAACAATCGGCAAAACAACTAAAGTTCCTATCATTAGCACACCTTGAATCAAATCGGTCCAAGCTACTGCTAATAAACCGCCCAAAATCGTATATATGATAATGATTATAGCACTTAGAGTTATTCCATACAAAGGCTCAATACCAAATATAGTGTTTAAAATTTTTCCTGAACCATGAAACTGCGCTGAAACATAAAAAGTAAAAAATATTCCAATGATTAAAGCTGAAATAATCCTGATTAATCCAGAAGAATCATTGAATTTTTTCTCAAGGAAATCTGGAATGGTTAAGGAGTCAAATTTTTCTGTTTCATCTCTTAAGCGTTCTGCAATTAAAAACCAAGAGGATATAATACCAATCGTTATACCTATTACTGCCCAAATTTCTCCATATCCAATAGCAATTGCAGCACCAGGAAGTCCAAGAAGAAGCCATGCTGATTCTCCTGAAGCTCTTTCTGAAAAGGCCGTTACCCATGGTCCAAGCCTTCTTCCAGCTAGTAAAAAATCTAGTTGTGAGGAGACAAATTTATTTGAAAGAATTCCAACACAGATAATCAACAAAAGATAAATAATAAATATTACTTCAATCATGTTATAATACTCACAATTATACAATACAATCCAAACCACCAGAAATCAAATTTTTTCAGAAATGCTACTAAAAAGTATAAACTCAGGTATCCAAAAATGAATGATGATAAAAATAATCCTAATCCATCCAACAAGTTTATAGCATCAAATCCAGAAGAAAATAATAATTCATAAAAAATTGAGAGAATAATAACTGGTATCACCATAAAGAAACAGTATTGAATAGATTTTTCTTTATTAAGTCCTAACATCAAAGCTGAGCTTATTACCATTCCAGATCTGGAAATTCCAGGAAGAATTGCAATAGATTGAAATATACCTAAAAGTAAAGCAGATTTTAAATTAAAATTAAATGAGAATGAATTTTTTAATAAGCTCATTAGTATTATTAAAGCTCCGTTTGCTAACAAAGAGTATTGGACAAATTCGTAGTTAAAAAATTGCTCAAAATCAAATATAAGGCCAAAGATAATAGCTGGAATAGTAGATATTACTAACAACTTAATAGTGGCTGGGTTAAAAAAATCATTTTCGTTTTTTGAAGAAAAGAAAGAAGCCTTATAAAATAAAAGTATGCTGAATAAAGTCCCAAAATGAGCAATAATTTCAGCAGAAGCACCTTCATTTTTAATTTTTAAGAAATCTTGGAATAATACTAGATGACCAGAACTGCTAACAGGAAAAAATTCAGTTAATCCCTGAATCATTCCTAAAATAATATAGTTAATTAATTCATTCATAATAAATTAAACCAATCATTCTTTTTGAAGTCTTATTGCGTCGATAAGAATGGTAATTTTCATTTTCATAAGTACATTGATTGCAATCAATAACATTTTTAATTCCAAGCTTTTGTAATTGAGAGTTTGCAACACCTTTTAAATTACAAAAAAATTTATCATCAATATTTTCAATGAACTCATTATCAAAATAGTCAATAAATTCATTTTTCACCTCATAATTTTTTTGTGAAATTGATGGTCCAATAAAAGCCGTAATTTCGTTAAGATTATTAATATGACTACTTAATAACTTAGCAGATTTTGAAATAATACCATTTTTAAGACCTTTCCAACCTGCATGAATTACTCCAAAAATATTTTCATGTTCATGAATAAAAAAAATAGGTAAACAATCAGCTGTTTTAACTTGTAAAGCATAATTTTTTTTGCATGAGAAAATTCCATCTACGTTGCTATATACTAATTTTTTATCATTTACTAATTCTATATTTGTAGAATGGATTTGCGACATAGAAACAATAGCTTTTTTCGTTAATATGTTGCTCTCTTCAGCATTTGAAAAAATTACTTTTAATCCATGTTGATTGATTTTATCTGAAAAATCAAAAATCATAATTTTATCTAGAATTATAGATTTTTCTGTTTGAAAATCTAACTACCTTAGAACCTTGGTTTGATTTGGAACTGGAAAAATCAAAATTCCTTGTAATTCCTTCAAAATTAGATGAAGAACGAAAATCAAAGTTTGATTTATTAAAACTTGAATTAATTAAAAAGTTTGAAAAATCCATTCCAAAATGGAATATATTATTTAAAGATGGATCATAATCATATTCACTATTATTCAAATATTTTGGAATATAATTTGATGCAAACAACATATCTGAAATATGCGGTGAAACACTTTCTTGTTTAAGTAAGTCAAGATTAAGCCAATTTTCATTTCCTAAAAGCTGTGTTTCAAGATTAGATAATGACACTTGAGAAGCAACAAACTCTAAAGCATTTGAACTCACTGGATAAAACAATCCATCAATGGTTTCTAAAATCACTTTTGTGGAATCGATTGACTCTTCTTGTTCTAAATTAAACATATCATAGACTTGATCATTATCTACTTCAAACATAGAGTCAAGAACATCAATCTCAACACCTAAAAATTCTTGATACTCATCACGGGTTTCAATCTCCCATGCGACCTCTCTTAATTCATTAAAATTTGGACGAAGGTCAATTGCAGAGTTTTCTTCATACCAACCAATATATACTGGCTCTTTATTTAGCTTATCTAAAGCTATTAAAAAAGAATCAACTTCTTTTATGCCTAGATTTGTTCTCGGCGCTATAACAGCAATATTATTTATTTCAGAATTATCTAGATAATGATTTACCAATAGCTGATTTCTAAAATCAACAGATGAGTTTAATAAATATATATTTTTATTAACATTAGAAAGATTGTCTAATGATGAAAATGGAGCAAAAATTGGAATTTTTGTAGAAGAAACTGAACTTGCTCCTGCAATTAAATTCTTATCTAAAAATGGTCCAATTATCGCACTTACGTTATGTTTATTGACAAGATTTTTAAATGCTTCAACGGTTAAGATTGGATCTTTGTAGTTATCAATAACAATAAATTGAATCTTATCATTAGACTGAGAACTTTGATTTGCTTCTAATAATCCTTTTAAAAATGCATTAGTAATTTCAAGACCTTCTCCTTCCAAGGGAAGTACAACTCCAACTTTTTTCGAAAAAGATGTTTTAGAATCAATATTTCTTTTTAAGAAATTGTAATTCGATCTAAACTCTCTATCTAAACTGCTTTGGTCAATTTGATCAAATTTGTTTGAGATTTCTTGTGAATTACTATAAACCAACGAAAAAGATTGTGCTAAAAGAATGATATTTAAATTACTTTTATTATCTTCAATGATTTCCATTAATTCCAAATTTTCAAAATCTAGATTTAGTGGGATAATTTTAACTAATCTTTTATTGATGACTCTTTTTGAACGCGAATCAATGTTTGATCTCCTTGCATCTATGTAATTTTTAAAAGCATGATCGTAATAACCTTTGGAGGAATAAATATCTCCCATAGTTAAATAAAAAGATGTTTTAAGATTAGGTGAATAATTGAGCGGATTCATTGATTTTGCGATATTAAGTGCAGAATCAAAATCTTTTAGATTATAATAAGCTTTGAGTTTTAAAATCTTGACATGATTTGCATAATCAGTTTCAATAATCATACTTTCATCAATTCTTTTAATAACAGAGTTATTTCTTTGACTATTTAAATCATCTACAAGTGATTCAATAAATTGTTCATGTAATTCACTATCAATTGATTGAGCAAATAAGCTTCCAAATAAAATAATATTAACTAATAATTTCATAATAATTTAAATATAAGCTTATTTAATTAGTTTTAAACACATTTACCAAGATAACACCAATAACAATCATAAATAATCCTATTATTGTTATAAGATTTATAGGTTGTTTATAAAAGTAATAACTCAAAATAGCTACAGAGACTACACCTAATCCTGTCCAAGAAGCATAGACAATTGTTAAAGGCAACTTAACAACTGCAACTGATAAAAAATAAAAAGAAACAGAATAAAAAATTATTACCAAAGTAGTTGGAATTAATTTTGAAAATTCTTTTGTTATTGGGAGTAACATCGTTCCTGTTACCTCAAATAGAATTGCTAAAATAAGCGCTATATATAAATTCATTAAATTACCCTTTTAATTTTAAATCCATCTTCGAGTTCTATTAGAATATTCGGTAAATTCATCTCCAAATAATTCATTCATTGCCTCTTCTTCGGGAAGAATTTGAAATTTTGTTATAAATAAATAGAAAAATAGAGATATAACAATTCCTCCAGCTAGATTAAACTTAAAAGATATAGATAGTAAAACAATTAACATTCCAAGGTACATTGGATTTCTTGAATACTTAAATATTCCTGAAGAAACTAAAGAAGATGCTTGTTTTGGTGCTAAAGGATTAACCGTTGTCTTTTGTTTTCTGAAAGATCTGACAGCTGAAATTAAAATAAACAATCCTAAAATTAAAAGAAATATACTTATTCTATTATTACTGTAACTCAAAAATTGATTAAAGAAGGTTTTTGAAAAGTAAATCGCTAAACCACAAATGAAAGTAACTATTGGAGGTGGAATTTTATTATTCATATAATTGACATTTATTCAACGCTTACGGATTTTGCAAGATTACGTGGCTGATCAACATTTAGCTTTTTACCTAAAGCAATATGATATGCTAATAACTGAAGAACAATTGAAGCTAAAATAACAAAAGCGTAATGATTAGTTTTTGGAACAACTATTAAGTCATTAGCAAGCTCTTTTAAAACTTTATCATTTTTAGAATCTGTTATTACAATAATCTTTCCTTTTCTTGATTTAATTTCTTGAATGTTTGAAATAATTTTTTCGTAGGTCTTATCTCTTGGTGCTATAAATACACTGGGCATATCCTTATCAATTAAAGCTATTGGTCCATGTTTCATTTCAGCAGCTGGATAACCCTCTGCATGTATATATGAAATTTCTTTTAGTTTTAAGGCACCTTCTAATGCCACAGGAAAATTTAACCCTCTTCCTAAATATAAAAAATCGTTGGCTTTTTTATATTCCATTGCAATTTTTTTAATGTCATTTTCTTTTTTAAATATAGATTTAATTGTATTTACCGATTTTTTATAGTCTAAGTGTCTTTTTAAAGATGCTTTTGAAATCGTTTTTCTACTTTCGGCAAGCTTGAGGGCTAATAAATATAGTACAACTATCTGAGATGTAAAGGCTTTTGTGGATGCAACACCAACTTCATGACCACATCTCGTATAAACTCCACATTCAGTTTCTCTTGAAACTGAACTTCCAGCTATGTTACATATTCCAACTGTAAGTGCTCCATGATTATTCGCTTTTCTGATTGCAGCTAATGTATCTGCTGTTTCTCCAGATTGAGAAATTGCAATAACAACAGTTTTATTATCAATTAAAGCATGATTATATCTAAACTCCGAAGCATATTCAACATGTACAGGAATATTAGCAAATCGTTCAATAAAATTTTTTCCAATAAGTCCAGCATGCCATGATGTTCCACATGCAGTTATATAAATTTTTTCTGCTGAATCTATTACATTCCAATGATCTGATAAGCCTTGTAATAAAACTGATTCATTTTTTATTCTTCCATTAATAGTATTGGGTATTGTACTAATTTGCTCATGAATTTCCTTATGCATAAAATATTTATATTTACCTTTATCATAATCATCAATTTTGAAATCAATTTTTTCTATATTTTTTGGTAACGAAATATCTTTATCTACTGATTTAATCTTAAAGCTTTTGCTGCTAAAAACTGCCATTTCTGAATCTTTTAAATAAATAATATCTTTAGTATGATTAACAATTGGTGAAATATCACTTGCAATAAAGAATTCATTCTCCTTGATTCCCAAAACCAATGGACTTCCTTTTCTAGCAGCTATCATCATATCTGGATAATCAGTATTAAGAATTACAATTCCATATGCGCCATCAATTCTCTGCAAAGCTGCACGAACTGATTGTTCAAAACTCATCTTACCATTTTTGTAAAAATATCCAATCAATTGAACTAAAACCTCTGTATCAGTTTCAGATTTAAATTTTATATTTTTTGATAAAAGGAATTTTTTAATCGGATCATAATTTTCAATGATACCATTATGAACCAGAGCAATTTTTTTAGATTGATCAAGGTGTGGATGTGCATTTAACTGATTAGGCTTACCATGAGTAGCCCATCTTGTATGAGCTATTCCTAAATTATAAATTTCTGAATTAGATAATGCCGATTTAAGTTCACTTACTTTACCCTTGCGTTTTGTGACAACTAATTTATCATTTGAATTAATGCAAGCAATACCAGCTGAATCATATCCTCTGTATTCTAGTCTCTTCAATCCATTTAATAAAATTGGATGACAATTTTTATGACCTTTATAAGCAACAATTCCACACATAATATCTTAATCTAAAGTTAACTTCATTTTAACGTTCCCTCTATCATATTTTTGAGAATCTAATTTCACTTCTTTAAAGCCATATTTATCATAAAGGTTCCTAGCTATAATTAATGAATCATTTGATATTAAAAAAATTTCTCGAGAATTATTTTGCTTTGCAAATTTTAAACACTCATCCATAAGCATATTTGCTGCTCCCTTTCCTCTAAAATCCTCTTGGACGGTCATTTTAGCTAACTCAAACCTATCATCTGAACTCTTTATCATTGCTACAGTACCTATTACAATTTTATTTTCCAAAGCAAAGAAAACCTGTCCACCATTTTCAACAATTTTATCAGGATTGAGCAGATCTTTTTTATCAGAATCTTCCAAATGCCATGACTCTTCAATCCATGCTTTATTTAGAATGAAAAACTGTTCAGAATACTTTTTGTTGAACCAAACTATTTCTATCATTATTCCCACTCAATAGTTGCAGGAGGTTTGCCAGTGCAATCATAAACCACTCTGCTAACAAGTGGAATTTCATTAACAATGCGGTTAGATACCTTTCCAATGAAATCATAGGGTAAATGTGCCCAATTTGCCGTCATAAAATCAACAGTCTCAACTGCTCTCAAAGCTAGAACATCTTCATACCTTCTTTCGTCACCAACAACACCAACTGACTTTATTGGCAAATAAACAATGAAAGCTTGGCTTAATGAATCATATATTTTCTCTGCTTTTAGTTCATCTATAAAAATTTTATCTGCTTTTTGTAAAACATCAATCCTCTCTTTTGTGATCTCTCCCATGACCCTAATACCCAGTCCAGGTCCTGGAAATGGATGTCTTTGTAAAATATGCTGAGGAGTATTTAATTCAGCTCCAATTTTTCTAACTTCATCTTTGAAAAGCTCTCTAATTGGCTCTAATAATTTTAGATTCATTCTTTCTGGAAGACCACCAACATTATGATGTGATTTGATCACACTTGAATTATGGTCATCAGAAGAAGACTCTATTACATCTGGATAAATAGTTCCTTGAGCTAGCCAATCAACATCCCTTATTTTTTTTGCTTCATTTTCAAATACATCAATAAAAGTATTTCCAATAATTTTTCTTTTTTGCTCTGGATCTGTTACTCCTGAGAGTTTTGAAAGAAATAATTCTGAGGCATCAACTAATCTTATATCGATATCTAAAGCTTCAAATGTTGACATCACCTCATCTACTTCACCTAGCCTTAGCAGGCCATGATCAACAAAGATACAAATTAAATTATTTCCAAGAGCTTTTTGTAATAACATAGCTACTACAGATGAGTCAACACCACCAGAAAGCCCTAATAAAACCTTTTCATTTTTTACTTTGTTCTTTACATCAGACACCATTGAATTTATAATATCAGATGTGGACCAATTTTTACTACAACTACATACTTTAAAAATGAAGTTAGATAAAATCTGTTCACCTTGATTAGTA
>CABZHT010000002.1:0-85000 GCA_902525615.1 uncultured Fidelibacterota bacterium | reverse complement strand
CACAGTTTCAGGTTCTATTTCACTATCCTCTCGGATTACTTTTCACCTTTCCCTCACGGTACTAGTTCACTATCGGTTACATGGGAGTATTTAGCCTTACCAAGTGGTCTTGGTAGATTCAAACAGAATTTCACGTGTTCCGTCCTACTCGGGAATTATTAAGACAAGATAAAATGTTTTCACATACAGGACTATCACCTTCTATGGTTAATCTTTCCAAATTATTTTGTTAACATTTTATTTTTTGACTTGTCAATCCAACTGCAATTGAATTAATAATAATCCCACAACCCTAATACTGCAAAATTTGCAGACTTGACACAGTATTAGTTTGGGCTCTTCCCTTTTCGTTCGCCACTACTAGGGGAATCACTTTTGTTTTCTATTCCTAAGGTTACTTAGATGTATCAGTTCACCTCGTTAGCTCTTTTCATCCTATATATTCAGATGAAAGTGTTTTGATATAACTCAAAACGGGTTGCCCCATTCGGAAATCTCCGGATTAGCAGTTGTGTGCACCTACCCGAAGCTTATCGCAGCTTACCACGTCCTTCATCGCCTCCATGTACCAAGGCATCCTCCGTGTGCTCTTAGTAGCTTTTTACAAGTTCAATATGACTTGAGTGTTTTAATGATTTCAACATCGTTTAAATAAAAAATCATTTAAACGATATAATTGAAGATATCACAACATACAATGATGTGATATTTTCTAAATAATAAAGTAGTAATATAAAATTATTACTTTATTACCCGCGTTAATTTCCAAATTGTCAAATATCTAAAATTTAAATTCTTGTGGAGCTGACAGGGATCGAACCTGCGACCTATTCCGTGCAAGGGAATTGCTCTCCCAGCTGAGCTACAGCCCCAAATTAAATGGTGGGCCTACGTGGACTCGAACCACGGACCTCATCCTTATCAGAGATGCGCTCTAACCAGCTGAGCTATAAGCCCCATATATAAACTCTAAAAAGTTATGTAGAACCTTATCAATTAAACCTGTTCGACCGTATCTTACTTCATAGTATTATAAAGCAGATTACTCCCTGAAAGGAGGTGATCCAGCCGCACCTTCCGGTACGGCTACCTTGTTACGACTTAGTCCCAGTTACCTGCCTTACCTTAAACAGCTCCCTCCTTGCGGTTAGGATACCATCTTCGGGTACTGCAGACTTCCATGACTTGACGGGCGGTGTGTACAAGACCCGGGAACGTATTCACCGTAGTGTGCTGACCTACGATTACTAGCGATTCCTGCTTCATGAAGTCGAATTTCAGACTTCAATCTGAACTGGGGATAGTTTTAAAGATTGGCTCCTCCTCGCGGAATTGCTACTTTTTGTACTATCCATTGTAACACGTGTGTAGCCCTGGGTATAAGGGACATACTGACTTGACATCATCCCCACCTTCCTCCCGGTTATTCCGGGCAGTCTATTTAGAGTCCCCACCATTATGTGCTGGCAACTAAATATAGGGGTTGCGCTCGTTGCAGGACTTAACCTAACATCTCACGACACGAGCTGACGACAGCCATGCATCACCTGTGATAGTGTTTAAGAGCAAGCTCTTAAAGGGAATTCTTTTCAGAAAACTTTCACTAACATGTCAAACCCAGGTAAGGTTCTTCGCGTATCATCGAATTAAACCACATGTTCCACCGCTTGTGCGGGTCCCCGTCAATTCCTTTGAGTTTCAATCTTGCGATCGTAGTCCCCAGGCGGAGTATTTATCGCGTTAGCTACGGCACTGAAAGGGTCGAATCCCCCAGCACCAAATACTCATCGTTTACGGCGTGGACTACCAGGGTATCTAATCCTGTTCGCTCCCCACGCTTTCGTACCTCAGCGTCAGTTTTGAGCCAGAAGGCTGCCTTCGCATTTGACTTTCCTCATGATATCTACGCATGTCACCGCTCCACCATGAATTCTGCGTTCCTCTCTCAAACTCTATTTTAACAGTTTTGGATGCATCTTCTTAGTTAAGCTAAGATATTTAACATACAACTTATTAAAACGCCTACGTACCCTTTACGCCCAGTAAATCCGGACAACGCTAGCACCCCTCGTATTACCGCGGCTGCTGGCACGAAGTTAGCCGGTGCTTTCTTGTATGGTACCGTCATTAACGAATGGTATTAACATTCGAAAGATCTCTTCCCATACGACAGAACTTTACATTCCTAAAAACTTCATCGTTCACGCGGCGTTGCTGCATCAGGCTTTCGCCCATTGTGCAAAATTCCTTACTGCTGCCTCCCGTAGGAGTCTGGACCGTATCTCAATTCCAGTGTGGCTGATCATCCTCTCAGACCAGCTACCGATCTTAGTCTTGGTAGGCTTTTACCCTACCAACAAACTAATCGGACGCAAACCTATCTCAAAGTGTAAGCCGAAGCCTACTTTAACAACTGTGCTCCGAAGAGCCCGCTGCATTATTTGGTATTAGCACTGGTTTCCCAATGTTGTCCCAATCTCTGAGGCAAGTTGTTTACGCGTTACTCACCCGTTCGCCAGTTTACTTATTATCCGAAGATAATGTTCTCCTTGACTTGCATGTATCAAGCACGCCGCCAGCGTTCGTCCTGAGCCAGGATCAAACTCTCAATTGTATATTTTAAGTTTGTTTGGTGCTAATGCACCAAGTTGTCTAACTGCAGGATTAAAAGACAAAGGTTCTACATAGTAAATTTTCAAATAACTAAAATATAAAATGTTTTGCGTTTTTCGACGCAAAAGCCTGGTAACTTATAATGGTTTTTAAGAATTACCAACTAAAAAAATAAAAAAAGATTTTTTTAATTTTTTAGAGTAAAAGTCCTGCAATTGTGGCAGTTAGCCATGAAGCGATTGCTCCTCCAAACATTGCCTTTGTTATAAGCTTTGCTAAGTCTTTTTTTCTTTCGGGAGCCATTGCACCAATTCCACCTAATTGTATGCCAATTGATGCAAAGTTAGAAAAACCACAAAGAGCATAAGTGGAAATAATAGCACTTCTATCTGAAATCATTCCATCTCTAATTAAATTTTGAAGATCTCCGTATGCAATAAGTTCTGTTAACACAATCTTTTTACCCATTAACATTCCTACAAGTTGAGCCTCATTCCATGGAATACCCATAGTCCAAGCTAGTGGTCTAAAAATAATTCCGAAAATCTCTTCCATAGACGTTCCACCAAAAGAAAGAAAATAATTTACCATTGCAACAAAAGAAATAAATGCAATTAACATTGCAGCAATATTAGCTGCTAATTTCAATCCATCTGTTGCTCCATTGCTTAAAGCTTCCATTACGTTAATGTTTGTTTGTTCAATATTGACATTTACATCACCCATGGTTTGAGATTCTTCAGTTTCAGGATAAATTATTTTTGCAACAACTAAAGCTGCTGGGGCAGACATAACTGAAGCTGCAAGTAAATGACCGGCAATTCCTTGTATGTCCGTTAACCATGACACATATATTGCCAAAACTCCTCCAGAGACCGTAGCAAATCCTCCAGTCATAACTGCCATCAATTCTGACTTGGTCATTTTGCTAACAAATGGTCTAACCATTAATGGAGACTCAGTCTGTCCTAAGAAAATATTACCTGCTACGCTTAAAGTTTCAGATCCGCTAGTACCTAAAGTTAGTTGCATTCTTCTAGCTATAAATTTGATAATTGCCTGAAGAATACCAAAATGATAAAGTACTGCAACCAAACTTGAAAAAAATATGATAGTTGGTAAAGTAGAAAATGCAAAATTAATTAAACCTGGATGAAATCCAACTCCATCAATGTATGACTTAAACAGAAAATCTGAACCCGAAGAGGAAAAACTTATTAATATATTAATTGATTTATCTAAAAAGGAAAAAATTGGCGCTCCAAAAGGAGTTTTTAAAATAAATAATGCAAAAATTAGTTGAAATATCAGCCCATATAATACTGTTTTAATATTAATAGCTGACCTGTTTTCAGATAGTATTAATGCTATTGAAAGTAGAGTAAATAAACCTAGAATACCTAGAAAACTACCCATAATATATTATAGATTTGGTTGAGCTCCCTGAAGTTCAGAAGTATTTTGATCTTTTTCTTTAATTTTTGAATGTTCTTTTAACATATCTATTATCTTCTGATCTAATAAATCATCTGACAATTTATTTTTATTTGATTCTTTTTTGTAGAACCTTTCAATTTCAGCTTTTTGACTTTCATTCTTTAATAATGCATCTTTTATAAAGTCTTCAACTTCATTAGGAGATACTGATAATTCTTTGTCCGAGATAATAGACTTTCTCAAAAGAAACCATCTTAGATTATTTTCTGCAAATTGCTGATATTGCTCTCTAATTTGAACTTCGTCAGCATTTTGATTATTTTGATTTTGCTTAACTTCATTTACAATGTTATTTAAATAATTTTCAAGCATAGAAGTTGGAAGAACCGGATTAACAAGCTTAACAAATTGATCGATTAAAGATGAATGAAACATTTCGTCAGATTTTCTTTTATACTCATTATCAATACTTTCATGAACATTCTTCTTCCATTCATCAACACTCTTACAATTTGGATCCATTTGCTTAACAAATTCATCATCTAATTTAGGAGGTACTCTTCTTTGGATGGTTTCAATGGTAAATTCATAATTTTTTTCACCCTCACCCATATCAATCGTAAGTTTAACTTTATCACCTGCATTCTTTGAAGTAAAAGATTCAGCTTTTTCTTCAATTATTGGATCTTGACCAATTGCTATATACTTTTTCTCTTTTTTACCAATGATCGGTAAACCTGATTCATCAAGTTCTTGCTTATCAACAATTAAAAAATCGCCATTCATAGAACCTTTTTCAATTTGTTCTGCTTTAGCCTGTGAGTTAAGTATATTTTCAACAGTTTTGTCTACTTCCTCTTGATTGGAAATGAAATTAATCTTTTCAACGGTAACCATATTTTTTTTGAAATTTGGAAGCTTTAAAGAAGGTTCAATTTCAAATTCAGATTTGAAAGAAAGATCATTTTCATATGAAAAATCAATATCTTTTAATTGCGCTTGATTAATCGGAGTAAGTTCTTCTTTTTGAAGAGCCATAATGTAATATTTTTCGCAAAAATCTTGAACAAAGCCCATTTCAACGGAGTTAATGTATTGCGACATTAAAATATTTTCTGGCACTTTACCTTTTCGAAAACCAGGTAACTTGATTTCTTTAGCAACTTTCTTTTTGGCTAAATTAAAATCTACTTTGATATCTTCCCATTTAGCACTGATAGCTAATTCATAGGTGAAATCATTAATTTTTTTTGACTTAACTTTAAGATTCATTGTTTTAACCTATAAGTACAGCCTTCAATTGTTCGCATAAAAGTTTCTAATTGATTGTGTGTACATATCAAGTCTTCTATAGGCTCGTATGAATCTGAAGGATAAGAATCTTCATCATATTCTCTTAAAAAATTTGATTCGAATTTGATAACCATATCATCAAGAACTTGCTTGTGAAGGTTTTTACCTCTTAAAAAATTTAATTGAAGATTAATTTTTCCATTTGAAGTTAATCTAAAAAGTGGCAGTAAGCCATGATCTGAATCACAGCGAAACGTCATCGTGCCAAAATCTTCTCCATTTCCCCAACTTACTTCATCTGAAGTTTTTTCAGAAAAATCTACAAGCTCAATGCAGTGCATAGCAACATCGCTTTCACATGATTGATTTAAGTGATTGATAAACGTTTTTTTTGACCATTTTGGCATACTTTATACCTCCCAAAACAATTTAAAATAGTATGATTTTGACCAAGAATTTACGATTCTAAATAAAGAATTAAAAACTAAATCTTACGTTTTCGAAATTAATTTCTTAAAGGCTTACCTGTTTTTAGGAAGTGTGCTATTCTTTGCTGAGTTTTTTCTTCTCCTGCTAAAGACATAAAGGCTTCTCTTTCTATATCTAACACATATTGTTCGTCAACCTTAGACATTAGCCCTCCTTTATCTCCACCACTTAAAACAAATGCAGATTTAGAAGCTACAAGCTCATCATGATCTGATATTTTACCTTGTGCTTTCATAGCTTTCAAACCAACAGAAGCCATTGTTCTCAATGTCATTCCAGGTAAAGATAAGTCATCTCTGTATTTAGGAGGCTCATAACCATTTTCTGACAGCTCTAAAACTTTATTTTTAGCAGTCGCAAGTAAATGCTCTGAATTCATGCTTATAGTATCTGATTTTCGTAACCAGCCTTTTTTTAATGCATCTGTAGCACTTTTAGATACAGTTAATGGATTTACTAATCCAATAGCTTGCCTACCAATATTCATATTAAAGTTTTTTGCATCATTATTTTCTAATAAGTTTAAAATAACTCTTAAATGTCCTCCGGCACCGGGTATCAAGCCTTGGATAGCTTCTACTAAGCCAGCATAAAGTTCGCCAGCTGCAACTGTATGAGTTGAACATGCATAAAACTCAAATCCACCACCTAGCGCTAAATTAAATGGACATGAAACTACTGGATATTCAGAATGTCTGATTCTCTGAGTTACGTCTTGCATCTCTTTCACACCAGCATCCATAACTTGGAGATTACCAGAGTCAATTGCCATTTTAAAATCATTGACATTAGCTCCTGCACTCCAATTCTTACCTTGATGTCCAAGAACAAGGCCTTTGTATTTACCCGTATCAAGTAAATCTAAAGCATCCTTCACTATACCTACCATAGATCTATCAATAGGATTAAATGCTGGGACAAATATTGAATGAAATTCAACATTCAATACACCATCACCAAGGTCATGAATGCTAGCACTCCAATCTCTTTTAAGCATAGTCTTTTCATTCTTATATAAACTTAAGTTTAATGTCTTATCGTTATCTTTATGAATCAATACTTTCTGCTTAACTGGACAATAGTAGGTAAGTTTACCATCAATAATCTCATAAAATGATTTTCTACCAGAAGCTAACATTTCTTCAACCCATGATGGAACTTTTCTATTTTCTTCCTTCATTTTGTTAACAGATTTTTCTACTCCTATGGCGTCCCATGCATCAAAAATTCCAATATCTCTTGCAAAACCCCATTTCATCGCATTATCAATTTCAATAATACTATCTGCAATTTCGGGAATTAATTCAGCAGAATAAGTAAACATGGGTGCATTGATATCCCATAAAAACTTTGCTCCAACATCATCCAAATATGTTATTGCAGCAAGTCTTTTCTTTAAATCTTTAATTGGCTTTCCAACTCTTATAGTGTCAAAAAATCTTTTTTTAGTTGGTGAATATTCCATTGTATCAAAATCGAGAGATAAAATTTCTTTACCTTCTTTTTTATACCACCCTGCGCCAGATTTTTGACCTAATCTTCCTTCCTCAACAAGCTTAACCAAAAGCTCGGGTGCTTTAAATTTTTGTCTCTCATCTTCACTTTCTGTTGTAACCCTTTCAAACATATTATTCATTACATTTAGAGCAGTGTCTAAACCAACAACATCTTGGGTTCTGAAATATGCACTTTTTGCATTTCCAATTAAAGTACCAGCTAGAGAATCAACATCTTCGACAGTTAAACCATAATCGATTGCTTTTTGAAAAGTTAATGGCCCACTCGCGTTAATTAATCTATTTCCTATAAAACCTGGAGTATCTTTTGCATGTACAACACCTTTTCCTAATGTAACTTCCCCAAATTCAGAAACTGCATTGTAAACTTCATCTGAAGTTTTAGGACCCTTAACTAATTCAAGCAATCTCAAGTATCTTGGAGGATTGAAAAAATGTGATATTAAAAATCTAGATTGCACCTCTTCAGGTAAAACTTCAACTAGATTCGCTAATGGAATTCCAGAAGTGTTGGAAGCTAAAATTGCATTTTCTTTTAAATGAGGTAATAAGTTTTTATATACTGTATGCTTGATTTCAATTTTTTCGGCAACAGCTTCAATAATTAGATCACAATCCTTTAATTTTTCTAAATCATTATCATAGGTACAAGGTGTAATTAATGTAGTATTTTTGCTGGAAAAAAGTGGTGCAGGCTTAAGTTTTGTTAACCCTTCAATACCTTTTTTAGCAAGATCATTATTAACATCAAACAATAATGAAGGAATACCAGCATTAGCAATATGTCCTGCTATTTGTGCTCCCATTACTCCAGCACCTAATACAGCACATTTTTTGATTTCAATACTCATTCTATCCCCTTTTTATAATTGTTGTAATACCTTGTCCAGTTCCAACGCACATTGTGGCAAGACCAGTATTTTTATCATTTTGTTCAAGAACATTTAAAAGTGTAGTAATTATTCTTGTACCAGAAATTCCTAGTGGGTGTCCAAGCGCAACCGCTCCGCCATTAAGATTTACTTTATCTGGATTCCAGTTTGCTTTTTTTATACAATACAAAGCTTGGGCAGCAAAAGCTTCATTTAATTCTAGTGCATCAATATCATCAATTGATAAACCAGTTTTCTCAAGAGCTTTTTTGGTAGCTGGAACAGGTCCAGAACCAAACATCTTCCAATTAACACCAGCAACAGCTCTACCTTCAATAGATGCTCTAATTTTTAAACCATGTTTATTAGCAAAATTTTCGCTTGTAATTAACATTGCTGAAGCTCCAATTGAAAATGGACTTGAAGTAGCAGCAGTAACAGTACCGTCAGCTCTAAAAGCAGGATTCAAAGATTTTATTTTCTCTTTATCGGGAGTGCGTGGACCACTATCTTGATTAATAGTAGTTCCATCTTCTAATGTGATAGGCACTATTTCATTATCAAATTTTCCTGTGTCTCTTGCAGCTACAGCTTTATCATGAGACGAGAATGAAAACTCTTCTTGTTCTTCTCTAGAAATATTTAGTTCATCTGCGAGTAATTCTGCGCCTTCACCCATAGATATATAATAGTCTTGCTCTGCCAATTTAACGTTAAAGTCTGGGGCAAATCCTCCTTGAGGAATTGTAAACATATCTTCAACTCCACCAGCAATACCAACTTCAATATCACCCGCTTCAATTGCTGAACTAATCATGTGTAGAGAAGTCATCGCTGAACCACAATATCTATTAATTACATTTGCAGCTGCAGTTTCAGGTATTCCAGCAAGAATGGATGCTCCTCGCGCAACTAACATTCCAGTGGGACCTTCCGGGAAAGCACATCCAAGCGATACATCTTCAATTAAATTAACATCTAATTTTTCATTTCTTTCTAAAAGGCCTTTGATTACTTGACCGGCAATTTCATCTGACCTCATACCAATCATAGGGCTACCTTTTGTGCCAATTGGAGATCTCACTCCGTCAATTATTACAGCTTTATTGCTCATATATCCTCCTATTAAAAGCTTTGAACTGGATAACCTCCAGCTTCAACAACTTTTTCACCAATTATTTTTTTTAATCCAATGGTATCTGTTGATAAACTTAATCTTTTACTCAACTTTGCAAATTTAGATTCTAACTCTTTCGGTACTTCACCATCATAAATGCTATTTAAAATCTTATTTGCATATTCCATTACTCTAATCCCTTGTTCTGCAGTATAAACTTTAGCACAAAGTTCAGGAACAACTTGATTTTTTTGGACATATAAATCTTTGTTCTGAATCACTCTTGATAAAGTTGAATCACCTACGTAAGCATAAATTAGAATGTTAGCAAGGTTTTCAATGATTACTTGTTCTGTACCAATATCCTGACCATGCTTACTTAAAGATTCATTGAGACAAAGTGCATAAACAGCTTTCGCAGCTTCTACGCACTCGACTTCGGTTTTAAAATCACCTTCATAACCACTATCTAATCCATTTTTATAATATGCATCTACTTTTTCTAAGTATTCTTTAAAACCAATCTCACCACTTAATGCTTTGGTTATCATTGCTCTTCCACACAGCATTCGATTGATTTCGTTTGTTCCTTCCCAGATTTTATTTATTCTATTGTCCCTGTAAGCCTGAGCCATAGGATACTCTTCAATAAAGCCGTAACCACCATATATTTGAAAACAATGATCAATCAATTCCTCTGCAGCCTCGCTTCCATATACCTTGACAATTGAATTCTCTGCAATGTATTGTTCTGTAGTATTACCCTGTTTAACATAATATTCAGTATCATCCTTATCTAACTCATTAATTGCCTCAGTTTGTTTACCAATAACAGAATAACAAGTACTATCTAGTGTATAAGTTAAAATTGCTGATGATGCTAATTTATCCTGAATAGATCCAAAATCTGCAATCGATTGCCCAAAAGCCTTTCTACTCTTAGCATATTCTACAGCATGCTGCATTCCAAGCATCATTCCTCCAATAGCTGAAGCACCGAGTTTAAAACGACCAATGTTTAATCCACAAAAAGCTGGACCTGCACCATCTCCAACCTTACCCAGTAAATTTTCTACAGGCACTTTACAATCTGTAAAGTATAAAGGCACAGTTGAGGAACCATGCATTCCCATCTTTTTTTCCTCTTTTCCAATGTCAAATCCTGGAGTTCCTTTCTCAACAACAATTGAAGAAAATTTTCCATCTATTTTAAGTGCAACGATGAAAGTATCTGCCCATGCACCATTTGAAATGAAGATTTTTTGCCCATTTACAATATAATGTTTTCCATCATCTGACAAGACACCAGTTGTCTTTGAGTTTGTAGCATCTGATCCTGCTTCAGGTTCTGTCAAACCAAATGCGGCAATTTTTTCACCAGAACATATTCCTGGGAGCCATTTTTTCTTTTGTTCATCATTACCATACCAAATAATTCCTAATGAACCAATTGATGTTTGGACATTCCAAACTGTACAAAATGATGGGCTCCCACAAAATGAAATACCTTCAGCTAAAATACACATTCCAGTTTTAGTCATTTCTGATCCTCCATACTTTTCTGGAACATCAATTCCTAAAAACCCTAATTCTCCCATTTGCTCAACAAGCTTTCTAATTAATTTTTCATCTTTATTATTAAGTTCATTCTGAGATAAAGGCAGCAATTCATTTGTAGCAAAATCTTTCATTGCTTCATATATCATCTTTTCCTCTTCAGAAAATAATTCTTTACAAAAAACTTTTTCTGATCCGACAATATTAGTTAAAAACTTACCACCAGTTTTTATTTTACTAAAATCCATTAATGCATGGCCATTAACGCCATTGCCATTTTTTACAACTCCATTCTTTTTTGAATTACTTTGTGGTTTTCCTTTTTCTACGTTTTCGTGCTTATTAAGCATTTTTCTCTCCTTTTTTCAATGTATACGCATTAAGAATATAACTTGACACTTCATCAATATATTTTTCGGCATCGACATATTTTGAATTAAAAATATTAAACCAGAATATCCCCTCAAAATTAAGTATTAAAGATAGTGCAGAAGTCTTAGAGTTTTCAGGTCTTAAATTTGAAAACTCCTTATTTTTAATACCCTCTAAAATAATTAATTCTACTAATTTTTGAAAGCGGTTATAGACTTTTTGCATTTTTTTTTTAAAATCTTCATCATGTCTAGCAATTGCCCACAATGTTGGTAAGCAATTAAAGAAGCTTCCATCAATTTTTAACTGTTTTGCAAGCAATTTAAAAAGCTTTTTGATTGCTTTTGCGCTTGATTCTTCTTTGGCTGCAGGAGCTAATAATTGCTGGGTTTGAGATTCCCACATATCAATTACAGCTAAATAGACATCTTTTTTGCTAGAAAAATAATGATATATTGCTCCTTTGCTCATCTTTGACTGATCTACAATATCATCCATTGTACTACTGTAATAACCTTTTGAAGTCAAAACTTTTACAGCAGCCATTAAAATATTACTTCTTTTATCGTTTTGAGAATTTTTATCCATAAACCGACTAGCCGGTCTAAGATATAAAAAACATTGGTATATATCAACAATTCCTTTGCTATTAAAAAATTTTTTTATGTACCTTTAACGACATGTCTAATGCAAAAAATCCGATAATTGCTCCATCATTGCTGGGTGCAGATTTTTCAAATCTCCAAAAAGAAATTAAATTTTGTAATGATTCCAAAGCAGAGTGGCTTCATTTAGATATTATGGATCAACAGTTTGTTCCAAACCTTTCTTTTGGTCCAGGACTTGTAAAATCATTAAGGCAACATTCTAAACTATTTTTTGATGTACATTTGATGGTAAGCAATCCTTTTGATATGCTTCTACCGTTCATAGATGCAGGAGCAAATGGAATTTCCTTTCATATTGAAGCAACCGAATCACGCTTTACTTTTCCACCAAAAATCTTAATCAATATGATTAAAAAAAATGGTTTGAAATGTGGGATTGCTATAAAGCCTAAAACGCCATTTTCAATTTTAAAAAAATATATAGAATTTATTGATTATGTAGTTGTTATGTCAGTTGAGCCTGGGTTTGGCGGACAAAGCTTTATTCCTTCAACAATTCAAAAAATCTCTGAAATGAATGAATATCTTATTGAACAAAAAATTAGAGATAAAATTATGATTCAGGTTGATGGAGGTATTAAACTTGAAAATTATAAAGATGTAATAGCAGCTGGAGGTGATATTCTTGTTGCAGGATCACAAGTATTTCAATCTGAAAATCCTATAGAAACTGTCAATACAATGTACTCAAAATGAGCAATAATCCTATTACAGATTTCAATAAATTAAATGATAAACAAAAAGATTTACATACAGTAAATATTATCAAAGGACTAGTAATGGATGGAGTCCGAAATGCTAATTCAGGACATCCAGGTGGTCCAATGTCTTTAGCAGACTTTACCTACATTTTGTATTCTGAATTTCTAACAATTGATCCTAAAAATCCTGATTGGAAAAATAGAGATCGAGTGGTATTATCAGTCGGTCATACATGCATGCTCATTTATTCTATATTGTATTTATGTGGCTATTTAAAAATGGATGATCTGAAAAATTTTAGAAAATTAGGGAGCTTAACTCCAGGTCATCCAGAAATAGAGACTCCAGGTGTTGATGCAAATACTGGTCCACTTGGACAAGGAGTAGGAATGGGAATTGGAATGGCACTAGCAGAAAAAGCTTCATCTAATTCACCATTGAAAAGATTTACATACATATTAGTAGGTGATGGCGACTTACAAGAACCAATAGCTCTTGGAGCTAGCACTCTTGCAGGTCATTGGAAATTATCAAATCTCGTCATGTTTTATGATAAAAATGATATTCAGATTGCAGGAAATACTTCTAGAGTTGATTCAACAGATTATGCCAAACTTTATGATGCCATGGGATGGCATGTTCAAGAAATTGATGGTCATAATCACGATGAAATAAGATTATCTTTAAAGAATGCGCAGTCGAGTGATAAGCCAAGCATAATAATTGGAAAAACTATTATTGCAAAAGGAAGTCATAGCTTAGAACATAGCCCTAAATCTCATGGTTCTCCATTCAGTGAAGATGAAATTAAGCTCACAAAAGAGAAACTTGAAATTCCTCAGGATTCATTTTTCTGCAATGAAGATATTATTGGTCATTTTCAAAAAAATTTTGATTCTTTAAATGACAAAATAGCTTTAATTGATAATGAATTTGAAAAAGATAATCAAAATTTAAGTCAAATGTTCGAATCATTGTCAGTTCCAGATTTTGGAGACAATCCAATGGCAACAAGGCAAGCATTTGGATTATCTTTAGATGAATTTGCCAAAAAATTTCCGCATATTATCGGGGGTTCAGCTGATTTAGACGGATCAAACTGTACAACTAACTTTGCTAGCTCATATGATGATTTTTCATCATCCAATCCAAAAGGAAGGAATATAGCATTTGGAGTTAGAGAATTTCCTATGGGGGCTATTATGAATGGAATTGCTCTTTATGGAAATCACTTTCCATTCGGTGGTACATTTTTGGTTTTTAGTGATTATGTAAGATCAGCAATTAGATTATCTGCAATTCAAAAACTTCATGTAATGTATGAATTTACTCATGATTCAATTTTTGTTGGAGAAGATGGTCCTACCCATCAGCCAGTTGAACATACAATGTCTCTAAGAAATATTCCTAACCTTCTTGTATTTAGACCTGCAGATGCGTTAGAAACTTTTTATTGTTTTAAAACAATTATGAAAAATCAAAAAAATCCTAGTGCAATTCTGCTTACTAGACAAAAATTACCAAAACTCAATATTAGTGAAGATAAAATTGAAGAAGGTGTAAATAAAGGAGCATATATTTTACATGAAGAAGATAATCCAGATGCAATTCTATTTGCTTCTGGATCTGAAGCCCATTTAGCAGTTGAAATATGCAGCGGAATCAATAAAAAAATTCAAATAATTAATTTGCCATGCTGGGAACTATTTGAAAAACAAGATAAACAATACGTCTCTTCTATAATGAGTAGCAATTGCAGAAAAAGAATATCTTTAGAAGCAGGTATAACTAATGGATGGCAAAAATTTACGGGTATTGATGGTCTAAATATTGGTATCAATGAATTTGGTGCATCTGCTCCTGGAAAAGATGTAGCAAAACATTTAGGATTCGTTAAAGAAAAAATCACCTCTCTAATTGAGGATTATATAAATGAATAAAACAATTGTACTTGCTACAGATCATGCTGGATTTGAATTAAAAGAACATGTAAAAAAATTTCTCATAAAAAAAGGTTATGATATAAAAGATTTTGGAGCATTAGAATATGATAAACTTGATGATTATCCTGACTTTATTTTGCCTGCTGCAAAATATATATCCGAACATAAATTGATAGGAATAATTTTTGGTGGATCTGGACAAGGAGAAGCCATGGCTGCAAACAGAATTAAAGGAATTAGAGCTGCAGTATTTTATAATGGCCCAAATGAAATTGTTGAATTATCTCGCTTACATAATAATGCAAATATTTTATCTATTGGTGCAAGGTTTGTAAGCAATCAAGAAGTTGAAAAAGTAATTGAAATTTGGTTATCAACTGATTTTGAAGAAGGTAGACACGAAAAAAGAATCAACAAATTAGACTCTTAAATCTGCAACAATAAGAAATAGAAGTAGTGGAAAATAGTAGATAGAGGTCTTAAAAATTAATCGAGCATTATCTTTATTTTGCTCAAGAATAAATGGCAAACAAAAAAGCATATAAATGTTACTTAAAATATATGCACCAACAAAATATACTCTTCCTGAAACTCCCAAAAAAAATGGTAATGTGGAAATTGGAATTAAAATTAATGCATGCAAGAAAATATGAAGTACTGTCCTTTTAATTCCATTATCAATAACAGGCAACATTTGCAAACCGGCATTTCTATAATCTTCTTTATACATATATGCGATGGAATAAAAATGTGGGTGCTGCCAAAAAAATAAAATTAAAAAAACTGCAATTCCACCCCACTCAAGAGAATTTGTAGCAGCTGTCCAGCCTCCCAGTGGTGGAATAGCCCCAGGTATGGCACCCACTGATGTATTTAGCCAAGATTCTCTTTTTAAAGGAGTATATAAGAATAAATATAAAATAATTGTTAGAAGAGATAACATGCATGTCAAAAAATTTACTTTAAAGTAAAGAATTGATAGACCTACAATAATAAAAGAAATGCCTAAAAATTTTGCAAAATTCAATGATATTTTTTTTGTTGGAAGTACTCTGTTTTTTGTTCTATCCATTAACTTGTCTGATTCAGACTCAATTACATTATTCATCACAGAAGAACCTGTAGAAGAAAGTAATGTTCCAATTACTGTAAATAAAAGCAACATATTATCAATTTTACCTTGAGCACCAAGATAAAATCCGATTATTGTTGTTGTGAGTACAAGAAAACCAATTCTAACCTTGGTAAGTTCGATAAGATTCTTGAACATACTATCCTTGATTTAGCAAGGTTACAATATCGCTTTGCAATTCGAAAATATTAGATTCAACAGTACCTTCGTAATATTTTCTAATATTTAATTCTTTATCAACTAATACCAATCGCGTAGAGTGACCTGCAGGTAATAGTGCTGCTGAAAGAAAAAATCCTTTTTCTGATAACTCGATTACATCAAGTATATCCCCTCTCAAGAAAAACCAATTATTTTTATTACTGTAGTTTGAAGAATATTCATTCAATATGTCTAATGTATCATAATCTGGATCTGTTGTAATAGACAAAAATTGGATATCGCCAGAAGAAGCAAATCTTTCTTGAAGAGTAGATATGTTTTCAGACATTATTGGACATGCACCTTCGCATTGAGTGAAAATAAAACTTATGATAGATATTTTATCATTTAACTGTTTTTCAGTTACAACTGTTCCATCAAAATTTGTCAATGAAAATGACGGAACTTTTCCGATGATTCCAATATTATCGATTCTGGATTTCGTTGCTTTATCAATGATATAGAATCCGAAAGATCCTAGCATAAAAATAAATAAAAATGCTAAAATAAGTTTTTTATTAAGACTGCTCATATTGCAGAGTATTATACAATATAATTATTATTCCTACAAGCCAAGATGAGCCCCATGTATGAAAAAGTCTTGTTAACTGTGGAAGCTCAAAAAAAATCATTAATTCTCCTAGAAAAATTTGCAACAATATCATTCCAAAAATAAAATATATAAGCTGTTTCGATAGACCTAAGAAATCATCTCTAAATAAATAACATAAATATATACTTAAAAATAAAAGTGAAAATCCAAGTACAGAATGTAAATACTTATAAGAATTTAAAGCATCCAAAAGCTGTCCCTTTGAATACAGAGGGTTATCGATGGCAATTAATTCAATATTAGTCCTTATTCCTGTTCCAAGAAGAATTTCTATAACAATAAGTCCCCAAAGTGCAATCAAGGATATGGATATTTTTTTTGACAATAAAATATTTGAGAACTTGTTGAGATTAATAAGCTTATAAGACTCAATAGTTCCATAGCTTAATACAGAAACTAAAAATAGTGCAAGTATCATATGTAAACTAACTATAAAGGGATTTAATACTGATGAAACTACAATTGCTCCTAACCCTCCATTAGCTCCAACTAGAAATAATGACCATAAAGCAGAATATAAAATTTTAGAATTATTTCTAAAGTATAGCACTGCAATAACTGTCATAATAATAATTGAAAAGCCAACAATTACGCCCAACATTCGATTACCATATTCAATCCATGCAAGTACAATATTAAAAGCGGTAGGGTCGATATGTGCAGGAATTTGCTCTATACTAGTTGGAGGAACCCATCTTCCAAAACACTTAGGCCAATCTGGACAGCCTAGACCAGAACCAGATACACGAACAAGTCCTCCAACAAAAATTAAAAGGTAGGATAGGATGGTTGAAATAAGTGCAGATCTAAAAAAAAGCTTATTTGCCATTTAGTGATGATCCTTATCCTCGTGATGTTCATCAGAATGTTCATCGACTGGGTGGCCGTGTGTATCTGTCAGAGGTAAAGTATCATAAAATGCTGCTCTTTTATTTATTGGGTCTTTTGTTTCTGGATTTAAGCCAAGGTCACCTCTGAATCCAGTATCTAACATGGTGATAGTAACAAAGATTCCAAAAAACATTAAAGACATTAAAAACATGGTAAGATTTTTTTTATCATCCCACAATAAGTGCATAAAAAAGAAAGCTACTAAACTTGCTTTTACGGTTGCAACAAACATAGCAAGAACTATATTAAATGACCCTAAATCAATATAAGAAACCCAAACAGTTACTCCAGATAAAAATAGTAATGAAGCAGCTATAATTAAGTAGGTTTTTAGTGGTGTTATATGATGTTCTGACATGTCGTGTTATCCAATCAAATAAAAAAGTGGGAATAAGTAAATCCAAATTAAATCGACTAAATGCCAAAATATTCCTATCATTTCCATTGGCGTATAGTATTCTGAGGTCAAATTTCCTTTCTGAGTACTGTAGATTAACCATGCAATCAAACCCATTCCAATTGCAACGTGCAAACCATGCAAACCAGTCATAATGAAATAAATGCTGAAGAAAATGTGAGGGTTGTTCAAATGCGCCGCATCAGGACCCATATAAGAATAAAATTCTCCAGGCAACTGTCCTACTTCAAACTTATGAGTATATTCTAAGTATTTAATGCCCAAAAAAACCAGTGCAAAAATAAAAGTTGCCACTAACATTACTACCGAAAGCTTTTTATTATTTTTTTGAATAGCCCATATTGCTAAAGCCATAGTAAGAGAACTTGTGATTAACACAATTGTATTCATAAGTCCCTTATTAACATCTAATAATTTATGTGCATCAACGAACATATCTGGGTACCAAGATCTATAAACTATATATGCAACAAAAAGTCCTGCGAATGTCAAAACTTCTGTTAAAATAAATGCCCACATGGCAAATTTAGATGTCTCATACTGCTGATTTACATCATGAAAATAATGCTTTAAATGGCTTGGTGAATCTGGATTATGATGTCCCATTATTTCTTATATGTTTTCTCAACAATTACCTTATCATAATCATATGGACCATGCTGCAATACCGGCTCTTCTTCAAAATTATGAGGATGAGGTGGTGATGAAGTATGTGTCCATTCTAGTGTCATACCTCCCCATGGATTTGAACCTGGATCAACTTTATTCTTTTTAATAAATGACCAAAATAAATTCATTACAGCTATAAAAATTGAAATACCAAGTATGCCTGACCAAAATGTTGAATAACTATGCAATTCAACAAACTGTTCATCATAAGTTGCATATCTTCTAGGCATTCCTCTTAAACCAAGTAAAAATTGTGGAAAAAATGTTCCATTAAATCCTATAAACACACCTAAAGCAGCAATATTTGCTATAGTTTGATTGTACATTACTCCAAAAGATTTTGGCCACCAATGATGTAGTCCTCCTAGGAAAGCAACAATGGTTCCACCCTGCATTACATAATGGAAGTGAGCAACAACAAAATAAGTGTCATGTAAATGAATATCTAATGCAACTGCTCCTAAAAATATTCCAGTTAATCCACCGATTGTAAACAAGAATAAGAATGCTAATGCATAAAACATTGGAGGAGTAAAGGAAACCTGTCCTTTATACATTGTCAAAATCCAACTAAAGATTTTTACCCCAGTTGGTATTCCGACAAAATATGTAATGAAAGAAAAAACAATCTGTGAAAAGACGGATTGTCCTGAAGTGAACATATGGTGACCCCAAACTAAAAATCCAATAAATGCAATTGATAGAGTTGAATAAGCAATGAATTTATATCCCCAAATTTTCTTTCTTGAATGCACTGGAATAATTTCACTTATAATACCAAAAGCAGGAAGAATCATAATGTAAACTGCTGGATGAGAATAAAACCAAAAGAAATGTTGGTATAAAACTGGATCACCACCTAAAGCAGGATCAAAGATACCTATACCTAAAAATCTTTCAAGCATTAACAAAACCATGGTAATTGCCAGAACAGGTGTGGCAGTAATTTGTACTAAGGATGTTCCATATAAAGCCCAAACAAACAGAGGCAACTTATACCAAGTAAGGCCAGGTATTCTCATTTTATGAACAGTGGCAATAAAATTTAAACCAGTCAAAATAGATGAGAATCCTATAATAAAGATTCCCAAAGTCATTGGAACTACATTTGATGTACTTTGCGTGGAATATGGTGTGTAAAAAGTCCAACCAGTATCAACACCGCCATTAATGATTGTATACATTGCAAACAATGCCCCAAAAGAATAAATATAAAAACTGGCTAAATTTAATCTAGGAAAAGCAACGTCTTTTGCCCCAACCATAAGTGGAAGTAAAATATTTCCTAATGCTCCAGGAATTGCAGGAATAATAAATAGAAATATCATTATTGCTCCATGCAAAGTATAAGCATTGTTATAAACTTCATTTGAAATTATATCGTTTCCAGGAGCTGCAAGCTCAAATCTCATTACCAGAGCAAGCAATCCTCCTAAAAAGAAGAATAAGATTCCACTAAATAAGTACATTAAACCAATTCGCTTATGATCCAATGTAAGCAACCAGGACATTATTCCTTTTGGATGGTTTAAATAATTCTGCTTTGTATTTTCACTCATAAATTCCTCTTAATTTACAATTAAATTTGAGAATCCTCGTTCAATGTTTTCAAAAAGGCGATCAATGCATCAAGCTCTCTATCGCTTAATAGTCCTTGATAGGTTGGCATAACTCCTTGATAGCCAGCTACAATTTGTGTCATTGGTTCTAGTATAGAACTTCTGATATAATTGTCATCTATGACTGTGGAAGTTCCATCATCAAAAACTCTTTCCTGTCCCCACATTTGACTGGTTTGCAGGTAAGAGGGTCCAACTAAAGCAGAGCCATCAAGAGTGTGACAAGTATTACATGCTTTCTTTGTATAAAGCTTTGCACCTAACTCGTCTAATGGAAGATCGTCATCTTCAGAACCAAGTTCACTTGCCCATTCTTCATATTGTGCTGGCTGCATAACTATAACTTTTGCTCCCATTTGAGAGTGACCAGTTCCACAATATTCAGTACAAAATATATCGTAAACACCTTCCTTAGTAGCATCAAACCACATCACATTATATCTATTTGGCAAACAATCCATTTTACTTCTCATTACAGGAATGAAGAAACTGTGTAAAACATCTTTAGATGATAAAACTAATTTAACTGGCTTATTTGATGGAACAACTAACTCATTAAGGGTTGTACCTCCATCTGGATAATCAAAAGTCCAAAACCAACTTTGTCCAGTAACTTTAATCTCAATAGCATCATCTGGAACAATTACCATTTTTAGATAAGAACGTATACCCCAAACAAAGGTAATGGATACTAAAATTAAAGGTATAATAAAGAACATAGACTCAAGTAGATTACTATGATCTTTGCTGCTCGTCAACTTCAGTTCTTCACCTTTACGATGACGGTATTTAATTGATAAATAAATCATACCAAAAACAACTATCACGAAGAGTGCTACTGATGAATAAAAAATGAAAAAATATAGGTTATCAATATCACTCGCAAAAGTTGATACTTGCTTGGGAAAGAAAAACTCTGTCAATCTATCTAACATTCAAACTGTCCTTATCAAATAAGTTTTTATCTTTTTTCCAATAACTTACTAGCATAATGCATAGAAAAAGGATAGTAAATATACCTCCTAAACGCATAATATTGGTAGCAAAAATTGTATAAGTATTTTTGTATGGATCATAATGATAACAATACAAAATAATCTTATCTAAAGTACTACCAATTTTGCCCTCTGATGCTTCTAAAATTCCCAATTTTAAATCCTTAACTGGATATTCAATTCCATATAGATATCGGGAAATTTTTCCTTCAGAACTTAGTAATGTTATGGCAGCTGGATGCATATATTCATCTCTCTGTGCATCATAATAATATATATAACCAATACTATCTGCAACTTTTTTTATATTTTCTTCTGTTCCAGTAAGAAAATGCCAGTCATCTTTAATATTTTTTAATCCAAATCCCTTGATGTAATTTTTCTTTTTTTGATTTGCAAATAAGGTTTTTTCATTTGGGTTAATATCAATAGTTATAACCTGAAATTCATCGCCAGCATTCAAAGTTAAATTTTTTAATGATTCAGCAAGACCATTAAGAACAAGAGTGCATAACATTGGACATTCAAAATAATTTAATGTTAAGACTGTTGGGATCTCCTTATTAAAAAAAGTTGATAGCTCTACCTCGCTACCGCTCTCATCGATAAACACTGTATCAAGCGGAATAAAATCGCCCAAATTTTCAATAACATCTATTTGCTGTTCGCTTGGAAATTCTTTTTTTAAAGTTTGGGCATGCGCAAGACTTGTTAGTAAAAGAAAAATAGAAAGAAAAATACTATTTCTTTTCATTCAGAAGGATTTCCTTTGATCTTTCAATAGGAATTTGGTAACTGTTTTCTTCACCATCTTTAGCTTTATAGCTATTAAGATTTTCTTGCTCAAATTTATTCAGCTCTTCTAAGTTAGTTGAACGCTTACTTAATTTAAATTCATAAGTAGTGCTATCAAGAACTCGAATATAGTATTCATAAAGCATGTAAATGGTACCTAGAACAGTTAGAATAAATATAACTCCCCCTATTAGTACTGGTCTTACTGGAATATCTTTTTTTTCGTACCCTGAATTATGATCCATGATTAATGATTCCTGTGATTAATTGAATGTACAAGCTCTGTGTCATTTAATGGTACAAGATTTGATCTTGAGGTTATGTATTTAAAACCCCCAATGAAAATTAATGCAAAACTTAACATTGTAATCAAATCGTAAATACCAAAATAAAAATCTTGTTTATGTACAGTAGGCATTATGATAAAATTAATATCTATATAATGCATAAATAAAACCCAAATGGTCATAACTTGTAATAACCTAATATTTCTTTTCGAACCTCTAAAAATTAAAATGAAAAATGGAATGAAAAATTTCCCTACAATTAATAATACACTTATAGCTTTCCAAGAGCCAACCCATCTGTGGAGATACCATATGGTTTCCTCTGGAATATTGCTGTACCAAATGAAATAAAATTGTGCGCCAGCTATATAGCAATAGAATACAGTAAAAGCAAATAAGTACTTTCCTAAATCATGAAAGTGTTCAATAGATACTATATCTTTTAAATATCCCTGATCTTGTAATCTAATTATGGTAAATGTTAAGAAAGCTAAGAATGCTAAGAAAGCTCCTGCAAATGTGTAAACACCATACATAGTTGAATACCAGTGCGGATCAAGACTCATTTGCCAATCCAATCCTGCAAATGTAAGACTAATAAAGAAAAAGACGCCCATTGGACTCATACAAAAATATCTTAGTCTCTCCAAAATTTTTATATCACCGCTTTTATCATGTTTCATAGAATTAAAGTATATAAATAGTGCTATAATATTCCATAAAGCAAAATATAGGAATGCTCTGAAAATAAATGAGTCTTCATTTAAATATGCTAATTTGTGTTGAATTAAATAATCAGCCTCAAAATCATGAGTTTTCCAATAGTAGTGATTGGGAAGCCATTTAAATAACTTTTCCATGCCAAAAATAATTGGAATAAATGGTAGAGTGAATAACGGTATTAACATAATTGTATTTTCCATGATTCTTCTTATAGACACACTCCAAGTTGCTGAAAAAGCATAATGCACCATAATAAAGAACATTCCACCTAAAATGATACTCAACCAATAAAAATATGAAGTTAAGTATGAGAAGTAAAATACCTTATCTGATGAGCCAAAAAACCAAGTTAAAAGTATTGCAATGTAACCAACTGCAATTAGAATCAAATTATTTGATTTTTTTGAAACATAAGAATAGTTCTTTGGATCAAGATTCATCATGAATTGTCACCTAACTTATTTTGCTCTTCTTGTGGCAAATCTTCAAAAGTAGCATTTTGACTTCTTTGAAGCGCTCTTACATAATGAACGATCGACCAAACATCTTCAGTATCTATCTGATAACCGTAAGCAGGCATACTTCGTAGACCATAAACTATAGTATTATACATCTCTCCATCGGCTTGCTCTCTGATGCGTTGATCATGTAAATTTGCTGGAATTACTGGATAATCATATTGAGTCACAATACCTTTTCCGTTACCAACCTGTGAGTGGCAAACACTACAATAAATGTTATACCTTTCCTGCCCTCTATCAAGAACTTCAGCAGACAATTCAAGTGGGTTAGAAATTATAAATGTGCCGTCATCATTTTTACCACTAATAAATGAATGATTCTCAGAAATCATTCCTCTTGCTACAGTTCCTTCAATAGGCTTTCTCATGGTTGATCCATCAGTAAAAAAATTACTTTCTTCCAAAGAACGATATTTCTGTTGATTATCCATATTTGGATTTAAATGTATTGGAGTATTTTCAAACTTTGAACCTCTGAAACATCCGGTCAGAAATAGTAAACAAAATAAAATAATATTAATTCTCATCTGTCAATACCTCTATTTCAGTTCCACCAATATTTTTTAAAAAATCGATTACACCACTTTCATCATACTTAGGATCATCAATTTCAATGCTTACATAAAATGCATCACTGCTGACATCAGAAAATTTTTCAGAATAAAAAACAGGGTGATGGAATCTTGGAATACGATTAAAGAACATCATTCCAAATACTGCACCAAAAGCACTAAATAAAACCATTAACTCAAAAGTAATAATAGCATACGCAGGATATGCAAAATATGGCTTACCACTAATGTTCATTGGATATTCAATAGAATGAATCCAAGTTTGTAGCCCAAAACCAAATAATGCTCCAGTTAAACCCATTGCTCCAATAACATAACCAAGCTTTGAACGTTTTAAACCCATGGCATCATCCATGCCATGAATTGGAAATGGTGAATGACAATCAAATTTAGTAAAACCTTCATCTCTTACTTTTTCTGCAGCATGCACCAATGATTGAGGATTGTCAAACTTTGCTATTACACCATATTTACTCATGACTATCTCCATGATGTGGATCCGACTCAGGTAAAACTAATTTTGCTTCTGCAATTGAAACCATTGGTAAAAATCTTAGGAATAATAAAAATCCTGTAAAAAACAATCCGAACGTTCCCAAGTAAATAGCAACATCCCACATTGTTGGATTATACATTGCCCATGCTCCAGGCATAAAATCTCTATGGAGTGTGATAACAACAATAACAAATCTTTCGAACCACATTCCAATATTCACAAGAATAGAGGTAATAAATAAAAATGGAATGTGTCTTCTGTATTTTTCAAACCAAAAGAATTGAGGTACTACAACATTACAAAATATCATTGCCCAATAACCCCACCAATATGGACCTAAAGCTCTGTTAACAAATGCAAAGGATTCGTATGGATTTCCACTATACCAAGCAACAAAGAACTCCATGGAATAGGCATAACCAACCATACAGCCTGTTAATAACATAATCTGAGCCATCTTGTCTAAGTGCTCAACAGTGATAATATGTCCTAAGTTATAGACTTTTCTTGCAATGATTGAAAGGGTCATAACCATCCCAAAGCCAGAATAAATTGCTCCAGCTACAAAATAAGGTGGAAAAATTGTTGTGTGCCAACCAGGAATTACACTTGTTGCAAAGTCAGAGCTAACAACACTGTGCACAGATAAAACTAGAGGAGTTGAAATACCAGCAAGCACTAAATAGGCAAGCTCATAGTGTTGCCATTGACGATTTCCACCTCTCCATCCAAGAGCAAAAAATCCGTAAACTTTCTTTTTTAAACCTTTTGCTCTATCTCTTAATGTTGCTAAATCAGGTATTAAGCCTGTGTACCAAAAAAGTAAAGAAACAGTAAAATATGTAAATACAGCAAAGAAGTCCCAAATCAATGGACTGCGCATGTTAGGCCACATTCCCATTTGGTTTGGAAGTGGTAAGAACCAATATGCAACCCATATTCTACCAACGTGAATTCCAGGAAAAACTAGTGCACAAATAACAGCAAACAAAGTCATGGTTTCTGCAAACCTGTTAATTGCATTTCTCCAGTTCTGTCTGAACAAATGTAAGATTGCGGATATCAATGTACCAGCATGACCTATACCAACCCACCAAACAAAATTGATGATAGCCCAACCCCAAAAAACAGGATTATTAATACCCCATATTCCAGTACCTTCCCAAATTAGAAATCCAACGCTTCCAACAAAAATAGATAAAAGCGAAAGTGAAAATCCAAATAATAACCACCATTGAATTGGTGTTTTTTTCTGTTCAGGTACACCAGCAATATCCTCTGTAATAGATGTAAAATCCTGGTTTCCAGGAAGAAGTTTTTCTGCTCTAATCAAAGCTTTTGATTTGATTGACATCTATTGATAACTCCCATTTTGAGATTTTGAAACAAGCATTGGGTTCTGATTTCTAATTTTTGCCAAATAAGTTGTTCGTGGAGCAGTACCCAAATGAGCTAGTAATGCATAATCGCGATTTCTTCTTTTTGCTTTGCTAACTTCACTGTTAGGATCATTTATATCTCCGAATTTAATTGCATCAGCGGGACATGATTGTTGACAAGCAACCTGGAAGTCTCCATCTTTAATTTCTCTTCCTTCATTTTCCGCAGTAATTCTAGCTGAGCTAATTCTTTGATAACAGTATGTACATTTTTCCATTACACCTCTAAACCTGATGGAAACATCCGGATTCATTGCCATCTGTACCACTTCAGGCAAATCTCTTGTGTAATTGTAAAAATTAAATTTTCTTACCTTGTAAGGACAATTATTTGCACAATATCTGGTTCCAAGGCATCTATTATAAGTCATTTGATTTACACCATCGGAAGAGTGTGTCGTAGCAGCTACTGGACAGACAGATTCACAAGGTGCAAGCTCACAATGAACACAAGCTACAGATTGAGTCGACACTTCAGGATTATCAGGATCTCCAGCAAAATAATTATCTATTCTTATCCAATGCATTTCTCTACCATTCATAACCTGCTGCTTACCTACAACTGGAATATTATTTTCACTTTGGCAAGCAATGGAACAAGCATTACAAGAAGTACAACTCGTTAGATCGATGGACATTCCCCATTGTGGTCCTTTTGAATAATCCCAATCAGGATTATACATTGAATGATCAGCCCAACTTCTATTCTTATCTGGTTTATGTTGTTCAACCTTTTTTTGAACCCAATCAGGATTATCTTTATAGTAATCTAGTGTTGACTGTTTAACTAATTCTGGGATTCTTGATTGTGTCTCTTTATTGGCAAGGTCATCAAAACCTGGTGCAGCATACTTATCATCCTCTAATCCGTGATGATCTTGAGTTGAAGCTAGTGGATATGTTTCGTTTAAAACTTTTATAGATCCATTTAATATAAATGATGGACTATCAGAACTTCTTAATGGATAAACATTAAATCCAACTTCATTTCCAATTCTTCCATCGAATTTTCTTCCATAACCCAATTCAAGGGTTATTGATTTTTGATTTTGTCCAGGTGTTATAAAAGCAGGAATATTTATAGATTTATCTCCCACTGAGATTTCTAACATTTGACCATTTTTTATATTTAGTTTCTTTGCAACCTTTATACTAATTAGTGCAGCATTATCCCAAGTTAGGCTTGTTATTGGCTTAGGAATTTCTTGCAACCAACCGTTGTTTGCATACCTCCCATCGTAAACAGAAGAGGAAGGACAAAAAACAATTTCAAATTTATCATTATCTAAACTATAATTATTTAGTACAGCTGTAGATATTTTTGAAGCAGGCCTGACATTGACCTTTTTAAAAATTGGTTTTTTATATAACCCATCATGTAAAACTTTATCCCATTCTCTTTCAAAATTTCCACTTTTAATAATGTTTGATTTCCAAACATTTTTAACAGTATCATACGCACTTTGCTCTTTTGAGTGAACGATTGGAGAAAGTACTTGGATGATACTTTTAGAATCAAATAATGGCATAATTTGAGGTTGAACAATACTTACATGTCCATCGTAAGTCATTGCATCTCCCCAACATTCAAAATAATGGTTCATAGCAATATTCCATGAACATAGCTTTGAGGTTTCATCAATTATATTAGTTAGATGAACTGAATTTTTAACTTTTTTCAATGATTCTGCAAAATCAAAATCAACAGGAGAATCATAAACTGGATTAGCGCCAAGAATGATTAAATTATTAATCTTGCCATTTTTCATGTCATTGCAAAGTGACTCAAAATTATTTATCGATGAAACCTGAGACATATTTAAAGGATAATAATCAACAGGAGCTTTTAAATTATAATTAATTAGAGCAATCAATTGGTGGAACTCTTTAGATAAAGATGAACCTCCAATTATAATTGATTCACCTCTTCCATCAAATAAGTCTTTTGCGGCAGCTTTAACCCATAAATTATTTGAACTCTTAACTTTTTTGGCTTCAATTCTTAATCCAAGCTGTTTGAGTTCATAAGCTAATTCAGCTAATAAATTTTCCATCTCATGTTGCGGGACATTTAGCCTGTGATCAGCACTTGATCCGGTAGATGATATAGAGCTTTCAGCAACATACAATCTATTCATGGTGCTATTTTCGTCAACAATGTTTCTATTCTGAGCAAACTTTCTTGTATGGTATATATTATTATCATCGACTCCCAAAAAGTCTGAACCCAATGAAACTATAATCTGAGCTTTTTCTAATCTATAAAGCGGTTGCAATCTTTTTGAAAACGCTAGTTCGATTCCGTCATATAAATTTTCATTATTAACTGATTCATATACAACCCAATCTGCATTTGGTAAATTCTTTTTAAAGTCTTCCTGAATTGACTTAATAGTTGGGGAAGATGACTCTTGCATGAGCACTGCCAAACCTTTACCATTGCCATCATTGATACTTTTAGCAAACTTTAAATATTCATTCCAATCAACTTTATTACCTTTAAACTTTACACCTCTTGCTCTGTCAGGATCATACATTTCTAATGTGCTAGCCTGTGCAAAGGAATTTGATTTACCTAAAGAAGTTGGATGTTTTTCATTACCCTCAACTTTTACAGGTCTTTCATCATGATTTTCAATAACAACACCTAAAGCATTATTTTTAAAAGGTAAAGTACTTGCATAATATTTAGGAATACCAGGAATTGTACCAATTTCAGCTTCAACATAAGGGATTATTTTTTGAACAGGCTTTTTACAACCCTCTAATCCAGCAAGTGCAACTGATGCAGCAATCAATGATAAAAAATTTCTTCTTGAAAGACCGTTATCAACATTATGCTCAGACTGTTTTAAAAAACGATTATAATCATCTTCTGATGAAATATCTTTAAGACTTTTCCAGTACCCAAATTCTTGATTAGTAGTATCCTCAAGAACGTGAGAATTAGTCTTAACAAATTCTTGATTCTTCTTTTCTATCTGTGACATTTTTGACAATCCTCAACAGGTCTTTCTTCACCATGTTCTGCTACCCACGATGAAACAAATTGATCATAATCTGCAGGTGGAGTCCAATACATATTGGTTACTTCACTTACAGGTCTTACTTCAGGTGCATCAGATCTATGACAATCTAAACACCAATCCATACTTAAAGGTTGGACTTGATAAACAACTTCCATTTCTGCAATATTTCCATGACAAGATATACAAGCTACTCCAGAATTAACATGAACGCTGTGATTAAAATAAGCGTATTCTGGAAGCATGTGAACTTTTATCCATTCAATTGGTTTTCCAGTTTCCCAACTTTCTCTTACTAATTTCAATTTCTCGCTATCAGTTTTTACATAAGTATGACAGCCCATACATGTTTCAGTTGGAGGTATTACTGCTGAATAACCTTGCTCAACACCAACATGACAATAGCGGCAGTCAATACCCATATCACCGGCGTGCAATTTATGACTATATGGAACTGGTTGAGTTGGCGCATAACCAACATCTGTATAATAAGGAGATCCGTAATACCAAATAAAAGAAGATAACGAAAAAATTAGCAGAAAAACTGCTATCAGGAAAATTCCTGGAAAATTATTTGTCCATCTTGGAAATATTTGCATTTTAACAATTATAAAAAACTTTAATAATTTTTATAAAATTATGTGTAAACATTACGTCTATAATGGTCTTCAGTCAAGAGATAAAACTTAAGTATTAACTTTTTTTAATTAATTATGATAAATTCAAATTCATGAACGAATCATATAAAGTTATTTCTTCATCAATTCTTTTCTGGTTTTCTCAAAAAAAATGGTTTGTGTATAGTATAGTCATTTCAATATTTCTTTTAAATTTATCCACGCCAGTTGGACTTACAGTTCCAGCCTATCACAGCTTAATTATACTTTTGCTCGTTTTTATGCTTGTAACATTTGAACCCATACCATTTCCAGCCATTGCATTACTCACGTTAGTTTTGCAAGTTGTTCTAGAAGTTGCACCTCCAGATGTTGTAGCCTCTTCATTTATGAATGATGCAGTATTATTTGTAATGGGTTCATTAATGTTTGCTATTGCAATTGTACATCAAGGATTAGATATACGATTAGCAAAAATGATTATTAAAATTTTTGGCAAAAGCAAAAGAATGTTTTTAGCAGGACTAATGACAATCTCTGCTATTCTGTCTTCTTTCTTGGGAGAGCATACAGTTATTGCAATTATGCTACCGATTGGCCTATCAGTTATAAAAAACATTGATACTCAAAAAGCAGATGGAAAAAATGCTGTACTGCTTACTTTATTTTCAATCGCTTACGGTACAATTATTGGATCAATTGGAACACCATCAGGTGGTGCTAGAAATGTTATTATGATTAACTATCTTCAAGAATTTAGTAATGTCAGTATTGATTATTGGAAATGGATGAAGCACGCATATCCGATTTTAATGATTCAGTTAGTTGTGGCCTATTTTGTGCTTCAATTTACTTTTCCATCTTCATTGAACAACATTAAAATGCGAGGATTCAAAAAAAATATTGGTAAAACAGACGTGAAAAAAAATATAAATCATCTTTTTTCATGTTTAATCATCGTTGGTATTGTTTCAAGCTGGTTTGCTTTTAATGATATTTATGGCTTAGGAATCATTGCACTTGCTGGAGCATTAACGTTTATGATTTTTGGAATGATTTCATGGGAAGAAATAAATAAAAATACAAACTGGGGAGTCATTCTTCTTTTTGCAGCCACAATTTCCCTAGGGTTTCAAATAAATGAAACAGGCGCATCATCATGGCTAGTTTTAAAATTCAATGAATTGTTAGCAACTTTGCCTTCAAATTCAATGAATGTAAGTTGGTCAATTATGGCGGTTTTATCAGGACTTACTGCCAACTTTTTTACTAGCTCAGCTACTGTATCTTTAATTGGACCAATGGCTATTGAACTGCATCCAACAGATATTTCCTTTGCTCTTTCTTCAGCAATAGCCTCAGGGTTTTCATTCCTAACAGTAATTTCATCTCCAACAGCAATGATTATTTACTCTACTGGACTAGTTTCGACTAAAATGTTTTTTAGAGTTGGAATATTGATGTTTAGTATTTCGATTATTATTTTGTATTTAATGTCACAATTTTATTGGGTAACGCTATGAAAATTTTAATTGCTATTGGTGGAAGAGAATTCTCAAAACCTACTTTAGATCTTGGAATGAAAATTGCAAATTCGTTTAAGTCGTCAACAACAATTGCATATGTTGGTAAAAAAATAAGTCAATTTTCAGAAAAAGATGTAAGCGTAGTACATCAAAATTTGGATGATAGAGAACTTTATAGGCCTGGAATTAGAACGCTTGAGTGGGCATACGATTTTTTGATATCAAAAAAATATATTGAAGAAAAAGACTCGAATAAATTTGATGATTACCTTCTAGTTGATGAAGAAAATTCGAGAATGAAAGTATTACTAAAAGGACAACAGTCAGATAAAATTGATTTAATCATGCGCACAGGTGAAATAATTGAACAACTAAAAGATGAAGTAGAAACAAATAAGCATGATATAACCATAATTGGTGGCAGTGGAAATAAAGGGATTCATCAAAAATTGGTTCAATTTATCGATAGTTCAGTTTTTGTTGTCAAAAATTATTCTGTTAATAAAAAGTATAAAATACTCCTACCGGTAAATGATTCTAAGGGTTCAGATATGGCTATAGAAACTGCTATAAATTTTGCAAAATCTTATAAACTCAATGTTGAAATAGTTTCGGTTCCAGAAGGGAAAAAATCGATTGAAGAAGTAGAAAAAATACTGAAGAAAACAAAAGAAAAGTTTTCAAAAAATAGAATTCAAACTACAACAAAATTAATTGACGGCTCTGCGGTAAATTCAATTGTGAATTACGCAAAAGATAATAGTATTGTAATTCTTGGAGTTTCTCCAAAAAATCCAATTATGAAATACTTTTTTGGAAGTAAGCCTTTAAGTATTGCGCAAAAATGTAATTGTCCCGTTCTTATTACTAAGTAAGTAATTCAACCACATTATCATAATCAGGCTCATGCCCTGTCTGTTCAACAAGCTGTGTATGAACAATCTCATGATTAGAGTCTGTAACAATTACTGATCTAGCAAGTAGCCCTTGAAATTTTCCGTTTGTATGAAGAATCCCAAAATTATTAGCAAAATCTTCATTTCTCATGTCTGATAAAAAGACTATATCATTTAGATTATGATTAATACAAAACTGTTTATGGCTAAATCCTAAATCTCTAGAAATACATAAAATAACTGTATTTTCAAACTGGCTTGCTAAAGCATTAAATTTTACTGCTGCAGCTGAACACACTGGAGTACTCATGCTTGGAAAAATATTTAAAACTAATCTTTTTCCTTTAAACTGTTTTAAGCCAACATTCTTTAAATCACCATCTGCTAATAAAAAATCTGGTAATTGACTACCTACCTCTGGTAATTCACCATTTAATGTTACTTCAAAGTCACCTAATTTTACTTTTGCCATATTTTTCCCTATTTATGTTTATTATATCAATTAAATTGGAATTAAATTTATGAATTAAAATTTGATTAAAAGGAGTTTTTTATGAACGATGCAAAAAAATTTAATCTTCCTCCATTACCTTTTGGAGAAAATAACTTGTCTCCAGTCATATCATCTGATACCATTCAGCTGCATTATGGTAAACATCATCAAGCATACTTTAATATGTTGAATACCTTAGCTGAGGGAACCAAATATAATGATATGAGCCTTGAAGATGTAGTTGTTGAAAGTTTTAAGGATAAAGAACAGAAGATTTTTAACAATGCTGGACAAGCATGGAACCATATCCTTTACTGGGATCAAATGAAACCAGGAGGCGAAACTGCTCCTAGCGGTAGGCTTCATACAATGATTGAAAGCTCATTTGGAGATTTTGATTCTTTCAAAGATCAATTCGTTCAACAGTCAGTTGGAGTTTTTGGAAGTGGTTGGTGCTGGTTAGTTCAAAATGATTCATCTTTGGAAATCATGGGAACACCAAATGGTGAGAATCCTCTAGCCCATGGAAAACATGCTCTAATGGGAATTGATGTTTGGGAACATGCATACTATTTAGATTATAAAAATGTTCGCCCAGATTATGTTAAAGCAATTCTAGACAATTCTATAAATTGGAGTTTTGTTTCAGATAAATTAAAGTAAAAAAAGGCGAATGAAATATTCGCCTTTTTTTATTATCAATTCCTTATCCTGGAGGACAATCAGGTGTTACAGTATTAGCTACTGCACTCACTACTAGACTTAATTCAGAGTTTTCTGCACTAAAAGTAAAAGGTACTGCATCAGCATAAAAAGCTTGAATGCTTCCACTGTGTGTTCCCCATACTGCTTGATTGCAAGCAGGATTAGAGTTATTTGGATCTAACCA
This sequence comes from uncultured Fidelibacterota bacterium, assembly GCA_902525615.1. Classification (GTDB taxonomy): domain Bacteria; phylum Fidelibacterota; class Marinisomatia; order Marinisomatales; family Marinisomataceae; genus Marinisoma. The sequence goes on along the minus strand of CABZHT010000002.1, from coordinate 51,602 downwards.
TGATACTGATAATAATTTATAAGTATCAAAGTCTAAATCTTCAAATACTAAAGAAATTTGTCCATTTTGCACCTGTGCACTCTGTAAAACAACAGATTTATACGGTGCTCCAGATGGAGGCCATGTCTTATCTAAAGAACAAAATACTGTTCCCTCAGCAGGCCATGAATCAGGATTTGTAACATTAATTGTAATATTCAATGTTCCTGAGGTTGCTGGATCATTTGAATCATCCTCGCAAGAAACCAGAAATAACATTGAACAAACAATGGTAAATAATGATAGTTTTTTTATGATATTCATTTTTTCCCCTTTATAAGTTAAGCGAATTATAATAACGAAAAGAATTTAGGTCAAGCAAATTTATTGAGATTAAGTCTCAAAAGACTAAAATGTTTTATCGTACATCAAACTAATCGTTCTACCCGGCATTGGGAAATCTTGAATTAATTCATATTGCTTATTAAATAAGTTGGATATTTTAAGAGATATCTTATCTCTATTATTTAACTCATAGCTACCTATGTAATTAAATAAAATTAGGGAATCAAGTTGTTCAATTGGAAATTTTATTTCACTCCCCTCATACTCCCTTTCATCGCTTAAGAAATCTTGATAATCTTGATCAGACTGATATCTCATAGAAATAATATGTCTTATATTATTTGACTTATACTTTATGCTTGATATAAGCTTGTGATTTGGTCTATAAAGAATAGGATCAATATCATTTATATCATTCACTCTAAGATATGTATAACCCAAATCTAGATTAAAATTTGTATTTAGTTGATACGATATATTAGATTCCAAGCCGCATGAACTTATATCAGATCTATTAAGTGCTAATACAGGCAAACCATAGACAAAATCAATCATGTCTTCATATTTATAATAAAATGTACTTACGGAATAGGTAAGATTAGATTTATTTGAACGATCAAAGGATATATCTAGTCCATAAAGTTGCTCAGGTTTAAGATTTGGATTTCCTTGTGTATTTAATCCATAATCAGATTCATATTGTAAAAATAGTTCAGATAAAGAAGGAGATCTAAAGCCCTTACTTAATGCAAAATTCCATGTTGAAAAATTATCTCTTTTAAAGGTTAAATTAATTTTTGGTGAAACATCGCTAAATGACTTGTAGCTAAATTCATTTCCCCTATCAACATTTCTATAATCAAATCTTAATCCTAATCCTAAAAGCAATCTTTCGTTTAATTGAATTCTATTTTGTGCAAAAAATCCACCTGTAACTTGTTTTAAGTCATCATAAATATTTTTATAAATTGAGATATCAGATTGTTCCAAAATAAGATCAGAACCAAAGATCAAATATAATTTATTATTAATTAATTTTTGGTATTCTGCTCTAAGATTTAAGCTTATATCATTGTAAAATGTTTGTTCTTGAATTTCTTCTATAGGAGTATCGTCTTTATCAAAATAATTTGTGTAGAAATGATTCATACTAAGTGAATAAACAATATTATTATTATCATCCAAAGTTTGTTTTTTAAATAATTGTAAATAAACTGAATCTCTATTGGAAATCCTATAAGAAGTCAAGCTAGGTCTGTCTTCAATGTAAAAACCAGGTTGACCATTTACAGATTTATTTGCTATTAATGATACCGATAAATCCTGTTTCTTATTAAATATTTTTGTATAAAAATTGTTTTGTTCATATTGAGCATTAAATCTATGACCATTTCCTTTTTTATGTTGCAGCAGTGCTGTGTAAGAAATATTATCAGTTATATTGCTCATGGTAAGGTTTACATCTTTAGAATCAAAGCTTCCAACAGTAGCTTTGACATTGTAAAATTCATCAGAATAGTTTTTAGTAACTAAATTAATTATTCCACCCATTGAATTTTGACCATAAAGCGAAGAAACTGGACCTTTGACTACTTCAACACGTTCTAAAAAATCAAGCGGCATTGCATTCCAATCGATAGAACCGGAGTATGGCATACTTATTTGAAATCCATCAAGAAGAACTAAAACTCTATTATTATATCCTCCTGGCTTATAATCAGATGATCCGCGAATGGAAAAATTTGCATTTCTACCATTATCATGTGCAGTTTGAACGTCTACTCCTCCAATATTTCTAAAGAGTTCAGACATAGTTTGATAATTATTATCCGAAATTTTTTCATTAGATATATTTTGAGTAAAATAAGGAAGATGTTTTGAGGGGAATCTTCCAACTACGTTAAGGGCGCTTGATAGTATTGGTTCAGGAATTAATTCAAAAACATAGCTATCCTGATTAATCAAATTTATTGAAACTATGATATCTTTGTATCCAATTGCAGATATTAAAATTTCAAATTCTTGCTTTTGAAGATTTGTAACAGAAAAATTTCCATTTGAATCAGATACAGATCCAAAATCGCTTTCTATGAAAACTATATTAGCATCAATTATAGGTTCGTTTGTTTCAGTATCTAAAATCGTTCCAAAAAATTTGATATCTTGAGAAAAAGAAATACTGAGTAATAAAATTAATAAATAAAATTTTTTCATTTTTAGTTGTCAATAATATTAATCAAGGACAATATTTACAATTCTTTTCGTAAACTTTAATATGAATGAGAAAAAAAATGTGTCAGTGATTTTGAATGGTCAAATGCCCACTGATGACGCTATAATTAATCAAATAACTAATTCCGATTATATTATCGCTGTAGATGGATCAGCAAATAAACTTTTTGATTTAGAAATTATCCCAGATGTAATTGTAGGAGACCTGGATTCATTTGAAAATATTAACAATAAAAATATAGAGTTAGTTGAAACCCCAGATCAAAACAAAACTGACTTTCGCAAAACCTTGGAATGGTGTATTGAAAAAAATATTTTAAATATTTCTATTTTTGGAATATCTGGTGAGAGTGAAGATCATTTTCTTGGAAACTATTATACATTAAGTGATTTTGGTGAGAAAATTTCTTGGAAAGCTTTTACAGATTTTTCAGTAATTAGCCCTTGCATAGATAAAAAAAATTTTGAATCATTTACTGGTCAAAAAGTGAGTCTTTTCTGTATGAAAGGGAGCTCAATTGTAAATTCAGAAAATTTGGAATATCCTTTACTGTCTTATCATTTAAAACCTTCAGATGATGCAGTTAGAAATTTATCACTTGAAGATAATTTTATAATTGATTCAACAAATACTATTCTTGTTTTTCAAAGTAGAATCTAAATTATAATCCTGCAACTGTAGCTAGGCTATTAGCTTTAGCTCTTTCAATAAATATCTCTTGTGCAATAGCAACCTTTTCTATTTTGCCGGACCAAGCGTTTAATGCTGGCTGTTGAAGAGCTCTGCCATATGAAAAGGTTAAATTCCAATCTGTTTCATATTTGTTCATTTCATTTAGATGCAATGTAGCATCTTCATCAGATTGACCCCCTGATAAAAAAGCTATTCCAGGGACCTCTGATGGTACATGTGCTGACAAGCAATCAACTGTTTTTTCAGCAACTTCTTCAATACTAGCCTGATAAGAACATGCATAACCAGAAAGAATCATATTTGGTTTAAGTACAATGCCTTGCAAGCTTACATTATGCTTATCAAGCTGATCAAAAACCATATTTAGTGTTCTTGAAGTAATATTAAAAGAATCATCAATGGTGTGACCTCCGTCCATTAATACTTCTGGTTCAACAATTGGTACGATATTCGCTTGATGACATTCCTGTGCATACTTAGCAAGATTTTTTGCATTTGCTAGTATACAATCATCTGTTGGTAAACTATCTCCAGGTGTGATTACAGCTCGCCATTTTGCAAATCGTGCTCCTAGCGCATAGTATTTCACAAGCCTTTCTGACAAACCATCTAAGCCTTTAGTTAGTTTCTCATAAGGACTAAAATCTTCCAAGCCCTGATCTACTTTAATACCAGGTAATATATTTTTAGATGTCAAATATTCTGGAAATTTTAATCCTGAAGATAGCTCTGATTGATGAAAAGTCTCGTCAAATAAAATGACACCGCTTATGTATTTTTCAATATCTTCAGTTGTAAAAAGCATATTTCTGTAAAAATTTCTGCTTTCTGCGGTTGAATCTGTATTAATACTTTCAAAACGTTTAGTGCAAGTTGGCGTGCTTTCATCAGCAGCTAAAATTCCTTTACCTTTTTCAATCATTTTATTTGCAACTGCGTGCAATTCTGACATTTTATTCTCCTAAAATATATTCGTTTGTTATTATTTGTGTTTTACTTGAATCGCCAAAAATAATTTTTGAGGTTACTTCAGCCTTATTGCCATCAAATTTAACACCAGGGATCCATCCTGAGCAAACTCCACTTGCAATAAAAAAAGAATCACTGGATCTACAAAGATCATCAGCTGACCATAAATTATTTATATCACTACCTAACATTTCCAAGGCCCTTTTCTTAAATGAGTCATCTATAAAATGAAGTCTTCCTTCAAAAAAACCACCCATAGCTTTTACAGCAGTAGCTGTAATAACTCCCTCTGGAGCTGCGCCTATTCCATACAACAAATCAACCGACCCTTCAGCTGCTTTTAACCCCCCTGAAACATCACCATCTCCAATCAGGATTGGTTGAATACCTAAATCTTTTAAGGTAGATATTAAATTAATGTGTCTATTTCTATCCATTACTATAATTTTTAATTCAGAAATATTTTTTTGTAATGCTTTTGCTGTTAAAGATACATTGTCTTCAACTGAATTATCAAGAGCAATGTGACCTATTAATTTTGATGAGCCACACAACTTGTTCATATATGTATCAGGAGCATTCAATAAAGCTCCTCTTGGTGCAGCAGCTAAGACAGATAATGCATCAGGTAAATCTTTAGCACAATGATTGGTACATTCTAAAGGATCAACTGCAATATCAATTTTTAGATCACTTTCAGGATTACCCATCTCTTCGCCTATATAAAGCATTGGTGCATCATCTCTTTCTCCTTCACCAATCACTACTCTTGTGTGTACTTCTGAATCTTGAAGAACTTTTCTCATAGCTTCAGTTGCAACCTTATCTGCAGCTTTTCCATCACCATTTCCCCTGAGTTTTGCAGCAGCTATGGCAGCAGATTCTGTTGCCTTTAAGTAAAGCTCGAAATTTTCAGTTACCTTACTCATTTAATGAATCGATTAGATTAAACATTTCTTCTAAACTCTCTTTAGTGGCAAAGCCATTAAAACGATTTTTTATCATTCCATCTTTATCAAGAACATACATGTAACAATCCCCTTTTGATGATATTCCCAATGATTTATAGTAAGATCGTAAAGGACCATAGTACGTTGCAGTATAATCGTGCAAAGGTTTGGGAACTCCGCCACGCATTCCACCATCAATCCAATTTCTTGCCATAGTCCACTGGCCTCCTAACATTGGAATTTCGTAATAATGCACATCCTTATTAATACCATATTTAGGGAAAAATACATCTGCCCAAGAGTTAATACATAATTGAGCTTTTTGTTTAAATGCAACTGCCAAAACAGATGGTTTTCCAATTAAAACATCTGGAAACTTAACATCATTACCTGAAAGAGATATTCCCTCTATACTTGGAAATTTTTTGTCTAAAAAATTATCGCTCGCATTCACAACATTGAAAAATATTGAAAAAACTAATATTACTTTAATCATTATTCTTCTCCTTAAATTTATATGGTAAATACAAAAGGTAGAAAACAAACATAACGATTGGAAAAAGTGGTATAACATGTAAAGGTGGGCTTGGAAAAAAGCTCATTAAAGATTCTCCGGTAGGCGCTTTCATCAAATACCATAAATTAGCTTCAAAGCCAGGTTCGCCTCCAACCAATACATTTATTACGTATACTACTGGAAGTATATAAAGAGAAAATTTTATAGCATTTTTATAAGATTCAAATGTGATATTCTGCTTCATTCCAATTGCAATGTATAATAGTGCAAAAAATAATAGACCATGTCCAGAAAATAATGTAATAAAATCTAAGTCAGGAAAAGTGAACTCAATATCTGGAGTGAAAAGAGCCATTGTTCCTCCTCCAAGACCCCAGAAATATGCAAAATCGAAAAACTTCTGATTTCGTGTTAATAAAAAGAGCCCTGTAGCATAAGATGAAAAATGGCATGCATGTAAAGGAATAGTGTTCGTCCAATTATAATCTTCTGGACCAAAATAATTCAAATAAAATGGTTTTAACAATTCATTAAAAATTAAAAGGTAAGCCAAAATCTTTTCAAACATAGCATATCTAATTTCATCGTAATCATTTTTAACATAAAAAGAGAAAGCAAATGAAACTCCAAAGATTATAAATAGAGTTAGTAAATGAGTTGAACCAAATAATATAAATTCGTTTGATGTCATGAAGTGAATCTAAATAAAATAATTAAATTTTCATGCAATTAAATCAAGTCCATTGCAAATGCTAGAAACAAAATCATCAAAATTGATCTTAATGTCCATAATATGGTTCTAATCCAGTTTGTAAAGATTAACTTAGTTAATTTTTCTGTGTTTTTTTCTTTAGATAATGCATTATGTAAAGGCACTTGAATTAAAAATGTAGAAAACCAAATCAATACAACTATGATTAAGTTTATAAGAAATACATTTTGAATAGCATTGTTGAAATTTTGGTACCAAAGCATTATCGAAGTAACAAGCTCACCAAGCATTAATGGCATTGCCAAAATAGAAATTCTGATAGAATGAAAATTATGATATGCTGGAAACTTATCTTTAGAAATGTACCTCATTGATGGATAGTGCACCAACTGAATAGTCCAAATTAAACCTACAGCAACAAATGATAACACAAGATTAAATAGAAAAATAAATGACATCTAAACAACAGTATAGTTAGTTAACATTGATATAGCCATTGCGATCATAATAATATTCTCAATAAATGTGGCTTCAGTCATAGGAAGTTTTAAAGCTGTACCTAAACACGCACACCTTATTGATTTCTTATCTAATAATGTTTTTGTTACCCCAATAGTTGTGATTCCTAGAATAATCAGTGTAATAATTAAAGCAATTTTAATCTCGAATCGCATCAACAACATTAACCCCAATCCTGTCTCAATAAATGGATAAATCCATCCATAAATTGGCAATCTTTTTGCTAATGGATCGTACATTCTGAAAGATTCTGGAAAGCCTTTAAAATCTAACATTTTAAAAAAACTAAAAACTATGTAAAACAATCCCATGAAATCCAACATGACTTCAGAAGAATTCCAATTTTTAAAATTCATTAATACGCTTGCAATAGATATATAAATAAGTATTATTAACAAAGGTTTGAGTTGCTGTAACTTAGATTTTTCTTGATTACTTTTGATGTTTGGTTCATTTATGAGTGCATCAGAATCATCAACAACCTTTTCTTCTATATGAAACTTTGATGGTAAAGCATTTCGAAGTTTTGATATTTCTAAATTGCTTTTCATAAAAATAATTGCTTCAGCTTTTTCGATATTAACATCAACAGATTCAATTTCTGGTATTTCATTTAAATTTTGATGAATAGTTGATTTACAACTATTACATGTCATTCCAGATATTTTATAAGTTTTTTTCATTTGGTTTTTGGGATAATTTAATTAAACCTTAAAACTATTTGATATCATATTCCCCATACTCAAAGCAAACACAAACATAGCGATGAAATGATAAATCGCAATATTCATTTTATCAATATGTAGAAAAAATAATGTGATGCTAGCAACAAAAAAAATGAATTGCAGACAGAAGAGTATTTGATTTTTTCTCGATAACTCTGGGAAGAAAAATCTTAAAAAAATTAACCACTTCACAAATTTATTCTTTAAAAATTTCATGCAACCAACTTTCTCACTGCTTTAATCCAAGCATCGTAATCGAATGCTTTATCCTGAATGTATTTTGCCACTTCTTTATGGGGCAAGATTAAGAACTTTTCTTTGTTAATGCCTATAATAGCTTCTTCAGCGACAGCATCAGCTGATAATAACCCATCTTTTAATAATGGATGACTTTCAGGTAGTTTTCCAAATGATCTGACCATTTCAGTGTCAACTAATTGAGGACATAAAGCAGAAACTTTAATACCATCATTTCCATACATAATTGAAAGATTTTCAGCAAGACCCATTGCAGCATGCTTTGTAGTTGCATAAGCTATAGCTCCAGGCATATTTAATAAACCAGCAGCAGATACAGTTAACATAATGTATCCTGAACCTTGTTTTTGCATATGAGGAATCAGTACCTTAGCTGCATGAATGTGGGACATAACATTAACATCCCAATTTTTTTGCCAATCACTTGCTGAAGTTTCTAGTGTTCCAAATTGCTGTATGCCAGCATTTGAGCAGAATAAATCAATCGAATTATTTTTATCAATGATACTATTTAAGGCAGATTGAAAATCATTTTCGTTTGAAACATCAACTACGTAACTGTCTGCGTCAATGGATTTGGCAAATTCATTTACTGAACTACTAATATCAATCAATGAAATTGATTTTGGAGATTCATTAATTATTCGCTTAGCAAGCGCATAACCGATACCATTTGCAGCGCCAGTAATAACGATATTTTTATTATGAATGTTCATATGATTTTTGTACCCCAGGAAGGACTCGAACCTACAACCAATGGCTTAAGAGGCCACTGCTCTACCATTGAGCTACTGAGGCTTTTCTCTAAAGCTAAAATAATAAATATGATATGAAATTACTAACTAACTATGCTGCTGATACATTGACTGCTTTGTCCCCTCTATCATCAGATTCAACCTCAAACTCAACCGCTTGGTCTTGTTTAAGAGTTTTGAAGTCATTTTCAGACACGATGCTAGAGAAATGTACAAAAACATCCGTTCCATCTTCTTTAGTGATGAATCCGTAACCTTTTTTGTCATTAAAGAACTTTACAGTACCTTTTTCTTTGTCACTCATTTTTTTCTCTTTGTTAGTTAATAAAAATTTATGGAGAAATATAATTAGTTATTTAAGTAATACCAATGAAATAAAATCTTTTAAGTTTTGCTTTGTGATGTTAAAAAATTTGGATTTTTAGAAAACACTAACTGATAAGCGCCAAATATTATTGCAGAATAAACTAAGTCACCCATTAATGAAGTGCCGTAAAAAGGTAACGCTAATGAATAACATTGAGCTAATCCTATCAAAGTCTTTGCATACATTGGACTAAATGCCCATACTCCAAAATTTGAAATAATATAAAAAATTGTAGATCCAGACAGGCTTGCAAGAACAACTTTTTCTGCTGAGATTTTATTTAAAAATGAACTACCCATGAGTGCAACCAATACAATTGCACCGTATGTCCAGATCATTCCAGAATTAAACACTGTAAAATATGTAAAGTATCCAGCATATATATAGTTATTCATAAATAAATCACTTAGCCAAAACCCAAAAAGAGGTAATAAAATGGCTAGAAACTTATTTGATAAAGAATAGCTGGATAGTAATGTTACTGCAATTAATGGAGTAAAATTATAAGGATGAGGTAAAATTCTACCAAAAAATATTATTGCTATAAATAAAACTATTAGTAATAAATTTTTTTTCAATTGAGTTCTCTTAAATGTTTTTTACCATGATCATCAAAATATAAGTTAACGAAATTATTCAAATTGTCTAATAGTGATGTGGTACTATTTGTATTTATAGTTTGTTTGCATTTCATTGCATCTAATAAAATATTGTGCAAAGCAGTTAATTGCGCATGATACAAGTCTTTGCTTTCCTTTGAATCGTCTTTCAGCTTTATTCTTTGAGTTAAAAAATATTCACTAACTATATTTTGAATTTCTTGTGCGTGTTCTTCTTTATTGATGATCCATCTTGTAACTTGATTTTGCTGTTTAAGATTATTTTGATTCGACGCTATATAATTCATTGATTTTAAGATTGTTAAGGTATGCTCTTCAATCATCTTCACTCTCATTGTATCATCGTAAACTCCGCAAGGAATTTGACAATGAGCATGAAGCTGTGTAGCAAACAATAGTAAAACTGAGAAAATAAAACTTAAGAATTTCATTAAAGAAAATTATGCAAAGTATTCTTGATATACAAAATCAAAATCTTTTAAAATTTGTTTTTTGGTAAAACCATAATCTTCAATAGTCTTATTTTGGTGTTTTTTGATATATTTTTTTGATGCATAATCGGAAACTTGTTTTTGGAATTTTTGAGTCATTTTTTTACCAGTAAATTTATAAAATGACTTAATACTGTTTTCTAGATCATTTGTAATTTGAGGGTAAGTTAATGTAATAAATTGTTTTTTATAAAGTTTTGACTTTACTTTTTCAGTCTCTTTATACCATTCAATTACTTCAGCATAAGTTTCTTTCCTTAATAGCTTTATTTCTTTATCTGAAAGAAGATTTCCAAATTTTACATTTTCTTGAAGCGAAAAATAGGAAGGTAAAGTTTCTAATGGATCTCTAACTAAAAAAACAAATTTTGCATCCGGAAAGACTCTTAAAATTGAATCAATTTTAAATATAAAAGGATTAGATTTTGATAAGTGTGGTCTATTTTTATTTAAAAATGCCTGTCTTTGGAAAAAATCTTTACAAAATAACATGGATCTGATATTTCTATCTTCATTTTTAGAGTTATCTCTATAAACATACTTCATAAAATCTTTTGTTTTTGAATCAAATTTTAACCATGGAATAAAATGATTGGACAACCATAATGAATCTAGCTTATGAATAAAAAGAAGCATCTCATCTTCTTCAATATTATCAAGCTTGACCTGATGACCTTTATTTTTTTTCTCAATTTGATCAATTTTAAAATATGTTAAAGCATATGATAGAATTGAGAGAAATTTTCTTAAGGATAAAGATGGAATTATTAAGTCCCAGGTTTTAGAAGTTGAAAACTGATTTGAACTTGCTAGAAGCTTATGAAAAAATGTTGTACCGCTCCTGTTTACCCCCATAATAAATACAGGTTCTTTAACTTTAGCTTTTTCAAATTCTGGGACTAAAATGTAATCTAAGAATAAAAAAATTCTATTAATGATAAGTAATACTGGATAAAGAATAAGGAATAAGAAAAAGAATAAATATTTTTTATGACGGAATAATACTGAAAGTGATTTACTATAAATTCCAAAAGTAGAATTTGATTGAAACATCCAGAAATAACTTCTTATTCTTTATCTTTCTTTGTTGTAGCTTTTTTCTTTGGTGCTGCTTTTTTAGGTGCAGCTTTCTTTTTTGGTGCTGCTTTTTTAGGTGCAGCTTTCTTTTTTGGTGCTGCTTTTTTAGGCTTTGTTTCTACAACTTTTTTATTTTTAAGTAGCTCAGCTCTTTTTGCTTTTAACTTTAAACGTCTTTTCTTCTGTTTGCGCTTTGCAATTTTTTGTTTTTTGTTCACTTTGATTTATCTCCCTTGAAGATCATAATATAGAGAGCAATATGTGCAGCTATAAATACTACAAAAAAGTATAATGGAAATAATAGATCATGCCAAAAGTTGCTCATAGAATTCCTTTCTTATTTTAAGTCTCTTTTTAAAAATTGAACTTCTACAGAATAGTCATAACTCTCCAAAGTTCCGCCTTCTGTAAATTGCGAACCACATTCTTCAAAATCAAACCTTTTATGAAATCTAATTGAACCTGGGTTAGGTGGCATTATATTTACTTCACATAAAATAGAATCATATCCCTCCAACGCTGAAAAATAAATTAAATCAGTATAAAGAGCAGATCCAATCTTCTCATTTTGAAATTTTGGAAGTATTGAAATACGATCAATATATACAAAATTAGAATATCTTTTAGATACCCATTGATAATTTGGACTATCATATTCTTTACTTTCCGGAAGACAAAGCAAAAATCCTGCAAATTCATTATTTAATTTTGCAACTTTACAATAATTGGCTTGATTTAAGAGTAAATCAAGTCTTTCATTTTTTAAAAAACCTACCTGCGGTTTATTTACGTTGTTTGATTTGAGAATAATATCAAACAGGTCTTCAGTATAGTCTACTAATTCAATCAAAATTTACGTTTCCATTAATGGAGTAGTAGGCGCAAGTGCGTTTTCAGCAACTCCAACGAAAAATGCGGTAAACCCAATAAACAAGGTTAATGCAACAATCATTAATATCAATGCAACAATACATACTCCAACAGCTCTTACTGTACTATTGAAATCAAGGGCTTGTCTTACAGCGATAGTCATTGCAGCAAGTTGTAAGATTGTTACAAAGGGATCAACAAAAGTACTTATGATTGGAAAAATTTTTAAAACTACAAGTAAACCTGGAGCATAGGCGAATCCTAGAGTTCTTATTAATTCCCCGGTGTTAGATTCGGTTTCTGGTTCTGGTAAAATTCTTGTTCCTACAAATGCAATAAAAAACGCCCATATGAGAAACCTAATGAGACTACCTAATATACCTTGGACTAAGGCAATGGGAGCAAATCCTGCAATCATAATACCTTGAACAACTGAAACTAAAGCGACTGTCATCATCGCTTGATCGGTAAACTTTTTATCTTTTTCAACCTCTTCATAAAAAGCAACATCTAAAAATATAGCTTTTTTAAGCCTTTGAAAGTAATTCATATTACAGCTCTCCTTCTATGCATGTAGTATCAAAACCGCCTCTAGTATTATAAATAGTAGTTATTTTTAACCTAGATGTGTTTAATAATGATTTTAAATCATCATAAATTCTTTTAGTTGCTGCTTCTTGATATATTCCAACATTTCTAAAGCTGACAAAATAATATTTTAACGATTTGAGCTCAACGCACTTTTCACCTTCCGGATAATATTCGATTATCACATCTGCTAAATCAGGAAGACCGCTAAACGGGCATACGGCACTAAATTCTCTTGTAGTAGTTTTAATGTACTGATTCTTACTATCAAAATTAAAAGTTTCCAGGTATGATGAATCAATATATTCTTCGCTTAAAAAGCTAAATTCTTTTCCATCTGCTTTAGGCATTTTTATCTCCATAGTATTTACATCCATAACTATTGCCTTCACTAACTGAAACTGATGACAGCCCTGAAAGATCATTCTCTAACTTATTCCAAATCCATATTGCTACATGTTCAGTTGTTGGATTTGATAACCCTTCAATGTCATTAAGATATTTATGATCAAGAGTTTTATAAACTTTTTCCTTGAATAAGTTATCTATATCATAGAAATCCATAATCCACCCTTCATCAGTAAGTTGATTTCCCGAAACCTTAATAGTAACAGTGAATGTGTGACCGTGAAGCTCTCCGCAGGGATGATTATCGCGTAAAGCAATTAATTTTCGAGCAGCATGAAATTCATATTTTCTTTTTAGTCTAAACATATCAATCTATACCCATTATTTTATGTGTTTGTAAACTTAAACGCCATAACGGATTTTCGATACAGTAAGATACACTTTGCAAGATATTTCTTTGCAAATCTTTTCCATCCATTGGTTGTAGAAAAAAGTGATCAAAATCATAATTTTTAAACTGTTCAGGATTAATACCTTTTTGCGGATAAACTAGTTTGAGTTCATTTCCATAGCTCAGATTAAACTCAGCTCCTTCTTTTGGACTAACACATATCCAATCTATATTTTTTGGAGGAATTATTGTTCCATTGGTTTCAACTGCGATTTTAAAATTTTTTTTATGAAGGATATCAATCAATTCTTTATTTAACTGCAACAAAGGTTCCCCGCCCGTAAATACAACAAATTTTTCTTTAGAATCTTTTTGCCATAATTCATCAATTTTACTTGCTAATTGTTCTGCACTTGAATATTTCGCACCATTTATTCCATCCGTTCCAACAAAATCTGTATCGCAAAAATTACATATAGCCTTTTCTCGATCTTTTTCAAGTCCTGTCCAAAGATTGCAACCAGAAAATCTACAGAATACAGCATGTTTTCCTGTATGGAAGCCCTCACCTTGAAGCGTTAAATAAATTTCTTTTACAGAATAACTCATATATAATTTGTTGGATCGTTTATCCCGGCAGAAGCAAAACCCTCTTTCCTGAGAATGCAAGCATCACACTCTCCGCAAGATAACCCATCAATTGAAGGATCATAGCATGAGTGAGTCAGCTTGTAATCAACATTCAATTTGGTCCCTGCTAAAATTATTTCTGCTTTTGTTAAACTAATTAATGGAGTATGAATTTTTATTTTCTTTTTTCCTTGTGCAAATTTAGTTCCCTCATTTGCCATCTTTTCAAAAGCTTCAATAAACTCAGGCCTACAGTCTGGATAGCCGCTGTAATCCAATGCATTTACACCGATAAATATATCAAAAATATTATTTACTTCAGCGTAAGCTAGCGCGTAAGAGAGGAATATTGTATTTCTTACTGGAACATATGTTATTGGAATTTCTTTTCCAATGTCTTGATTCTTAGGTACTTCGATATTATCAGTAAGAGCAGAATTTCCAAATTGCCCTAAATCTATTGTAATTAATTTAATTGGGATATCTACAAATCCGGCAATTTTCTTTGCTGCTGAAATTTCAAACTTATGTCTTTGTCCATAATCAAATATAAGCGCTGTCACATCATAATTTTCTAAAGCAATGTTTAAAACTGTAGAAGAATCAAGACCGCCACTAAGCAATACAATGCATTGTTTTTTAATCTTTACACTCATGAGGATTTAATTTAAAAAAAAATGGCTTATAAGATTGCCTCTAAATAATTTATTTGATGCCATCAATATCTGTTATCATATCAACATACAATAAGCCTCATTTTTTAGAAAAAGTGCTTACTGGATACTGCTTTCAAACTTTTAACGATTTTGAAATCATTATTGCAGATGATGGCTCTTCAGATAAAACCAAAGAAATGATTGCAAAATTTGAGCAATTAATTCCACAAAAAATTTATCATGTTTGGCATAAAGATAATGGGTTTAGAAAATGTAAAATATTAAATGCCGCAATAATGAAATCTTCAAATGATTATTTAGTTTTTTCAGATGGTGATTGTATTCCTGATTCCAACTTTTTAGAAACTCATTCGAGATTGGCACAAAAAGATTATTTTCTTTCTGGTGGTCATTTTCCTATTTCAGAAAGAGTATCCAATTTATTAACAATAAAAGATATTAAATCTCAAATCTGCTTTACCAAAAAGTATCTTTTAAAACAAGGGCAACCAATCGGAAAAAACTATTTTAAGTTGATAAAAAATCAATTTCTAGCAAATGTTTTAGATCGATTAACTCCAACTAAAGCAACTTTCAATGGTAATAATTCATCTGCTTGGAAATCTGATATTATCAAAGCGAATGGATTTGATGAACGAATGGAATATGGAGGTCTTGATTGTGAGCTTGGGTATAGATTAAATAATAATGGCATCAAATCTCTTCAAGTAAGAAATAGAACAACTGTACTTCATCTTTATCATACTAGACCTTACAAAAATAAAGATGCAGTTGCAAAAAATAGATTAATAAGAAAGTCGACACTAAAAACTAAGATTACTAAAACTGATTTTGGAATTAATTAATGCAGAATCTCAATAGTTCAAACGCTAAGAGTCGAAAATTATTTTACTACCTACAATGCATCCCTTTAGTATTTTTTCTACCTAGCATAATATCCAGACTTAGCTTAAAGCAAATATTAAAAAATAATAATTCTCAACATGATTACATCGAATCAAGAGTGGAGTACTACTTAAAAACAACTGAAAACTTTAAAGTTTCAAAGAAAAGTAAAAACGCATCTGAATTACTGTGGAATCAGATTTTAAAAAACAAACAAAATTCACATTTTATTGATTTTTATTTATTGTTAAAGTTCTTCAATCCTAAAAATAAAGTAGACTTTATCTATTCAACAGAAGATTATATTGATAGTGCTATTGCTAAGCAAAATACTGCTTATCCAACATTTGTTAAATCAAGACCTATTGATTCCAATAACCAAAATTCTATTTTATTAAAGTTAAATCAAATAAAGCTTTTTCATTTTATCAAAGATCCTAAAAAATTTGAAAATAAAAAAAATCAAGCTGTATGGAGAGGAGACATAAGAAATAATCCAAATCGGGAATATTTTGTTAAAAATTTCTATAAAACTCCTTTATTTAATATTGGGCAAACTAGTCCAAAACAAGATGTACCATGGATGAAAATTTTTACGTCGATAAAAGACCAACTTGACTACAAATTTATTTTTTGCCTTGAAGGGAAATGTATTTCAACAAATCTTTATTGGGCGATGAGCTCAAACTCAGTTTGTATTATGCCTAAACCAAAGTATGAGAGCTGGTTTATGGAGGGAAAGCTGAAAGATGGAGTACATTATATAAAAGTTAAAGATGATTTTTCTGATGCAGAGGAAAAAATCAAATTTTATATGAATGAAAATGATAAGTGTCTTGAAATCATCGAAAATGCAAAAAAATTTGTTAGACAATTTAAAGATGTAAAACAAGAGAGATTAATTCAGCTTTTGATATTAAAGCAGTATTTTAAATTAACAGGACAATATGAATAAGAAACTAACAATATTTTTTGACGTTCAAGAACTATACTACTTACCTCAATACTTACCAGTATTTAAACAACTTCAGAAAGATACTATTTTTAAGTCAAAATTTATTTTTCACCATGGAAAATTTGATGATGTAATTAATAAAATTATCGCAGATGAATGCTTACCTGCTACATGGGTTCAAGATAAAAATTATGCACTTAAGTTTTACTTATCAGAAAAGCCGGATTGGATATTTCTAGGTAATACTTTTCCAGAATTAGATAAAATTCATATCCATAGCAAAACAGCACAACTTGGACACGGCGTAGGTCCTAAAAAAAGCTATTATTCCAAATCAGATACTCCTACAACGGTTAGATTTGTTGAAAGCGATTATCGCTTTAAAAGGCTATGCGAAATGTATCCAGAAGATAAGTTTCAAAATGTAGGTTTTTGTAAAATGGATCCAATTATTAATGGTGAAGAAGACGGAATTGATTTCACAACTCTTGAATTAGATAATAATAAAAAAACAATTCTGTATGCTCCAACTTTTTATCCAAGCAGTATAGAACGGTTTTCAAAGAATTTTCCCGTTGATTTAGAAAATTATAATATTATCATTAAACCACACTTTTTTTCAATGAGCAAGCAAAAATATCTCAAACAACGAGATTTGCTTAATCATTGGGAATCATTTAATAACACATACCTAGCAAAAGTAGACGATTATTCACTTTTACCTTTCTTAAAATCTGCTGATTTAATGATTAGCGATGCATCTAGTGCAATTATTGAGTTTGCTGCGCTTAATAAACCAGTATTATGGTGCACCTTCTTACAACTTAGATGGAATTATAGGGGAATCTTTTCCTATAGATTTAAAGCAAGGATGGATAAAGACTATGATGATTATGGTAAAATCTCTGAGCCAGCCAATTCGTATAGTGAAATGATTGTTCAAGCTAATAATCTTTTAGATTCTAATTTTACATTATCGAATAATGCAAAAAAATATCTTGAAAAACTTGCAGGAGTCGTTGATGGAAACGCTAGTAAAAGAATTGTCACATTTTTGACAAAAAATTGTTAGTATTTATCATTCAAGTATTTTGAATAACACAATAGGAGAAAATGAAAAAAATTGGGTATACCACAGGAGTATATGACCTATTCCATATTGGTCATCTAAATATTCTTAAAAGAGCAAGATTAGAGTGTGATCATCTCATTGTAGGTGTTAGTACCGATGAACTATGTGAATCAGCTAAGAATCAAAAACCTTTCATACCATTTCAAGAACGAATGGATTTAGTTGGGTCAGTAAAATATGTTGATGAAGTAGTTCCTCAAACTAACTATGATAAAATAGAAGCTTGGAATAATTTAAAATTTGATAAAATGTTTGTCGGTGATGATTGGAAAGGCACTGATCAATGGAATCAGATTGAAAAAGAATTTTCTCAATATGGAGTTGAAATAATCTATTTTCCTTACACCGCTCATACCTCAAGTACTGTTCTAAGAAAAATACTTTCGAAAAGCTAATTACTTTCAAACATTTTCATAACAATACTAAATTAAAATATTGAATGAATATTTTATATGGTGTAGCTGCTACTGGTAATGGTCATATTTCTAGATCAAGAATTCTCATATCTGAGCTAAAAAAAAGAGGACACAATATTACAGTACTTTTTAGCGGTAGAGATATAAAAGATCTTTTTGATACAGAAGAATTTGAACCTTTCATTGCTAAAGAGGGATTTACTTTCAAAATCAAAAATGGAAAGGTTCAATATTTTAGTACTTTATTAAATACAAATATATATAATTTTTTCTACGATATTTTTAAAATAAACAATGATTACGATGTTGTAGTAACTGATTTTGAACCTATATCCGCTTTTGCGGCTAAAAAATTAAATATTCCATGTATAGGCGTTGGTCACCAATACTCTTTCAATACCAATATACCCATGACTTTAAAAATGAAATTTTTTAGTTTATTTTTTCCAAAATTTTTTACCCCAGTTGATAAATCAATTGCATCACATTTCTATCATTTTAACCAACCAATCTTACCACCGTTTATTGATGAAAAATTGCAAAACAGCAATAATGCTAAACAGAAAAAGGATGTTATTTTGGTTTACTTGCCTTGGGAAAGGCAAGATAAAATGCTAGATATTTGTTCAAAAATTAATAGTAAAAAATTTATTTACTATACAAACATCGATGAACAATTTGAAGTCAATAATGTAATACTAAAACCCTTTTCAAATGTCAATTTTAAAAAAGATTTAATTGAATCAGAAGGTGTCATAACCAATGCAGGATTTCAGTTACCTTCAGAATGTATTTTTTTAGGAAAAAAATTGTTATGTAAACCACTACAAGGACAACCAGAGCAGGAGCATAATGCTCAAATTCTATCAGATTTAAAATTAGCTACCACATGTAATAACTTAACTACTTCAACAATTAATGATTGGATTAAAAATAGTTCTAGTAGAAGAATTCAATATAAAAATCCTGTTGATTTAATGATTAAAATTATT
This sequence comes from uncultured Fidelibacterota bacterium, assembly GCA_902525615.1. Taxonomy (GTDB): domain Bacteria; phylum Fidelibacterota; class Marinisomatia; order Marinisomatales; family Marinisomataceae; genus Marinisoma. The sequence goes on along the minus strand of CABZHT010000002.1, from coordinate 32,508 downwards.
GAAAACCCTGAGATTGATTTTTCAAATGAAATTATTGATATTTGGGGTACAAATGATAATTTATAATTCCTTTCCGCACGCTGAACTAGATCATGAAAAATATGAAATAGAAAAAAGACGTCTTCAAGTTGAATTATTAAAACTTCAAGAATGGGTTATAAATAAAAATAAAAAAATAGCAATTATTTTTGAAGGTAGGGATGCTGCTGGTAAGGGCTCTACTATAAAACGATTCATTGAACATTTGATTCCTAAAAATGCCAAGGTGATTGAGCTTGGTATTCCAACAGAAAAACAAAATAAACGATGGTTTAAGACTTATGAAAAACTTTTACCTAAAAAAGGAAAAATTCATTTCTTTGATAGATCATGGTATTCAAGAGCTTTAATACAACCAGCGATGGGTTATTGCAATGAAAAGCAATACAAATACTTTATGAAAAAAGTAAATGAATGGGAAGAAAAACAAGTCCAAAATGGATTAATTTTAATAAAATTTTATCTTTCAATTTCCAAAGACAGTCAAAATTTAAGATTTAAAATAAGGCAATCTCATAAACTAAAATATTGGAAGTTTTCAAATAATGACCTCATTGCTATGAGTAAATGGGATATTTTTTCACAATTTAAAAATCAAATGTTTCATCATACTTCTACAGCAACCAATCCATGGGTAGTAATCAATGCTAACAATAAAATGATTGGCAGGCTTAATGCAATGAGATATGTTTTATCTTCAATTCATTATGATAATAAAAAGGAGCTTAAACCTAAAAAATGGTCTAAGGATTCTTACAAAAATAGTATTACATTTCATGGTGTCACATTCAAAAATCTTACAAAAGAACAATATGACTTATTATACAGAATCCAATCCAACACCTAAGTTTGATACTGCTGGGGGCATTGTTCTTTGCAATAAAAAATTGTTGTTTATCTATAAAAGAGGAATGTGGGACTTACCAAAAGGCAAAATTGAATTCAATCATACTACAGAATCAACAGCTGTTCGAGAAATTTCAGAAGAAACTGGCCTTAAAGAAAATGATTTAACTGTCATAAATAAACTTCCAAAAACAAAATACTATAAAAAGGTTAACGGTGAAGCTTTTTTAAAAAAAAATTATTGGTTTATCATCAATTATACTGGAGACCCTTTAACGACTTTAGTTCCTGACCAAAGTGAGGGTATCACAGAATGTAAGTGGGTAGAGCTTAATAATTTGGATTCTATCATTACAAATACTCATGCAAGAATAAGTTATTTAATTGACTATTTTTTAAATGATCCAGATTTTGAGAACTATTTGAACGGCTCAGTATTAAACAACTGAACAAGATCTTCAAATCCGCCAATAGGTAAATCATTAATTAAAATTTGAGGTACTGTTGGCCCCTTAGTAATCGAAGCCATCTGTTCGCGTGACATATCGTTCTCTTCAATGTCAATCTCGGTGAAACTATAACCTTTTTCAGATAATAGTCTTTTTGCCATTTTACAAGGCCCGCACCAGGATGTGGTATAAATTTTAATTGTAGTATTTTTTGGAGTCCTTTTTTCCATGCGCAAATATAGTATTTTTTTCTAAAAACAAACAAGTCTCTAACACAATACTAATTTTTAAGTGCTTAATTTTATTATGTCAAAATATAAATCTATTTTTATTTCAGACATTCATTTAGGGTCTCGAGGTTCAAAAGCAAAACTATTATATGAATTTTTAGATTATATTGAAGATGATGTAGGTACTGATAATTTATTTATTGTTGGAGACTTAATTGACATTTGGGCATTAAAAAGAAAATGGAAATTTCCGAAGTCTCATTCTAATATTGTTAGAAAGTTACTAGGAATGGCAAAACGAGGCATTCATGTCACTTACTTACCTGGAAATCATGATGAAACATTTAAAGAGTTTTCTGGTAATAAATTCGGGAAAATAAAAATTAAAAACTTCTGCACCTATAAATCTGTAAATAAAAAAAGATATTATGTATGTCATGGTGATGAATTTGATATCTTTATGACTCCAAAATTTAGCTGGATATCTCATTTAGGCGGAGGTGTATATGAAAGAATTTTATGGATGAATCAAATCCTTAATTGGTGGAGGAAAAAAACTGGTGGTAAATATTGGTCGCTATCAAAATATGTTAAAAGAAAAGCTAAAATAGCATCAAATGTCATTTCAAAATATGAAAATGCTTTAATTAATTCTGGAGAAAAAAAAGGATATGATGGAGTAATTTGTGGACATATTCATCATGCTGAGAATAAAATAATTAATGACTTTCATTACTTAAATTCTGGAGACTGGGTTGATAGCTGCACTGCATTAGGAGAGGATTTTGATGGAAACTGGCATATTATTGATTGGGGTCACAAAATTTTTAAAAATAAACTTTAATACTTTTCAACTCAGATAATAATATTTAATATTCAACATGGAATTTGGATTATACTATTGGGGAATTTTTGGCGGAGTGATATTATTTGTTTTTTTAGTCTCTCTTCTATTCAACCCGTAAGAAAGGTATTATGGAAATTATAACTAACTTTGCAGAAGCTCTTCAAGCAAATCCAGCGTTGCTCGTTGGTATATCACTTTGGGAAGCTCTATTTACTTTATTGGCTTTGTGGTTTGCTGCAAGAAACGATCATAAGGGTTGGTTCCTATTATGTGGTCTTGTCCAACTATTTGGATTAGTAGAAATCTTCTATCTTGCGACAAAAACAAACTTTTTTAAAGACTTCAAATTAAATGGGTAAACATTTTCCAACAATCATTGCTTCAATAATGCTTATTGCCATGCTTGGATTAATGAGCAATTGTCAAGTAAATACAGATGTTCCACTTGAGTATCAAAGCCCAATGGAAACAAGTGAACATCTTGATGAAAATGGCGAAGAAATGAAAAAAAGAATCGTCAATTGGGAATTCCAAAGAGATAAACAAGATCCTTGAAAAAAATTTTATCTTTCTGCATAGCTACGCTATGTCTCTATTTTGCATTTAATCAAGTAAATATAGAAGATATTTATCGTGCTTTATCTAATGCAAATTTGACTTATATCTTTGTTGCATTTATTACAACTTGTGTAACATTCATTCTTAGATCATTAAGATGGAAGATTTTATTAGATTCACCAAAAAATCTTGAATTACAGAAATATATTTCAACAACTCATATTGGATATTTTTTAAATAATATACTTCCATTTAGAGCTGGGGATTTGGCTAGAGCAAAACTATTATCTAGTAACTCAACTAATATAAAGTTTAGCTTTCTTGTTGGAAGCTTGGTAGCCGAAAAAATTATCGACTTATGGATTGTTGGATTATTTAGCATTTTCTTAATTCTTTTTGGATTTAATAATGTCCTAGGATTAGAATTCTCCATTGGAATTTTACTATTATACATAATTACTTCATTCATCATTTTTGGTAATAACTTCCTCGCTAATAAAATGCAAAAACAATTTTCGATTACTAAAAATTTTATTGATGGATATTTATTAGTGTCCAAAAATAAAATTAAACTTGGCGGTATTTCCATTCTGCTATGGTGCTCATTTGTGGCTTATATGTATACATTATTGAGGTCCGTTAATATTGATTTATCTTTTCAACAATATATTGGAATTACGGTTATTGCTAGTATTGTAACCTCATTACCAATAGCTCCTGCTGCAATTGGAACATATCATTTAGCTGTTATTTACTTTCTTAATCTATATGGAATAGGAATTGATCAATCGCATACAGCTGCAATCCTATTACATTCTGTATTTCTATTGTATACTATTATTTTTGGATATATTTATTTATCTTTTGAAAAAATTGAATTGAAATCACTTATCAATGATAATAAAAACTAAAGGTCTTTTAACAGTTCTTACTGCATACGTCATTGCAGTAATTCTAGGTTTTATATCTTTGCAATTTTCTTCCCATTTTTCATCAATGATACAAATTCTAATAGCTGATATTGTTGCAACATTTGTTATTTACTCATTTAGTGTATACTATAAAAATTCATCTTTTTATGATCCATACTGGTCTGTCATTCCTCCATTCATTGCATTCTTTTGGTTAGCTAAAAATAACTATATGATTAATACTCCCTCTTTACTTCTTATGGTAGCTGTACTTTTTTGGTCACTGAGACTGACTTACAACTGGATGAAAACTTGGGATGGATTACACCATGAAGATTGGAGATATATTGACATGAGAAATAATCTCGGAAATTCATTTGAGATCATAGGTAATCTTGGCGGGATTCATTTCTTTCCTACTTTCATTGTTTTTTTTTGCTGCATGCCTATGGCCCAAAATTTTTCACAAAGCTATAATTGGACAATTTTTCTAGGTTTTGGATTATGTATAATTGGCGTACTACTAGAAATCATAAGTGATAAACAGCTGCATTCTTTTCGAAAAATTCATCCTAGTGGAACTGGTATTATTGAAACAGGGCTATGGAACTATTCTAGACATCCTAACTACTACGGTGAAATTATGTTTTGGTGGGGAATCTTTGTTTTTGGATATTCTTTTACAGGCCTGAACTATTTGTTGTTAGCCCCAATAGCTATGACAGCCATGTTTTGGTATGCTAGTATTCCATGGATTGAAATTAAAATATTAAGAACTAGACCTCAGTATAAAGATTATCAAAAAAGAGTTCATATTTTATTCCCAGAAATCACTATATTTAAGCGCTTATTTAAAGGATAATATGGATAAAAACACAGTAAAACTGCTAGCAATATTCGGTATCATTATATCTCTTCATATGATTTTTTTCTTGCTTGTTATGGTACCAAATAAAACATTTTATCTTTTTGGCTAGCTAACTAACGAAGTTATTTCTGATTTTCTATAGATCCCACTAAGTAGACTTTTATATCCACTTGATTTCGAATTTTAATAGTTAATAATGCAGGTCTTTTAATTTTAAAATCAGTAAGCATAATTGAAAAATCTGATGTAACTATAATATTTTCATTGTCTTCATTTAGCTCTACTGGAATAGTAAATTCTTTTGTTATTCCATGAAAACTAAGATTACCTACTACATCAAATCCGCTTTCTGATTTGTTTATTTTGGAAGAAGTGAATCTGACAAATGGGTAGTAGTACTCTTCAACAACATCCAGCATATTTGAATCTCGATTAGCATTTTTACTATCAAAGCTAAATACTGGAACAAATAAGTCTACTTTTGATTGTGTTAAATCTTGTTTATTTATCTCAAAAGTTCCTTGAATATCTTTCGATATACCAGTCCAATTATGAGCAGGATGTTTACCATCATAAGAAATAAAACTTTTGGTTAAGTCAAACTCAACAAATGATTGAGCAAACAGAAATTGGAAAAATAATATGGAAATAAATTTCTTCATTTAAAAAATGTAATTCCTAACGCATCCAAGCTTAGAGCAAAAAATGCTACTGTTCCTGCTTTTAAATGAGCATCCATTAGCTCATTATACCGCTTGCCATTTTCTACCGCTTTTTTTGCTAAGAACGGTTGAGCCATCATTGCAGTAAAATGTAAAGCAGCCATTCTTCTATGAAATTTTATTGAACTCATATTGTTGTCATACTTTCGAGCAGGAGGAGAAAAAAATGACATTGAAGCAGTTGACATGTAGGTCATATATGTAAAATACCCCATAGCTTTGTGTTTATCATAATGTGATTCCCAATAATCGCTATCATCACCATCATAAAGTTTTTTCCCTACGTCATATTGATAAGCTAAACCAGCTAAAGTTATAATTCCTAACCACTGATGAGCTTGGAGCATTTTTCTGCGCAACTTTAGTTCTTCAATTCTGGTTTCAGGACCAATATTTAATTTTCTAAATGCACCCTCTTTTCCCCAAATTAAAGATTTGACGTAAGGCATATTTTCTGGTAATCCAATTTCTGGAGGACTGAATCTTTTTTCTTGATATTCTTTAGTAACAATTGACTGTCCGCAAATTGGATTGAAAAAAAAACAAAAAGTAATGACTAAGCGAAATAAGTTTTTTAACATAATTTTGTTAAAATAATTTAAATAAACTTCTAACTAATTTTAAAAATTATTTTTTTTTATTATATTTTATTTAAATGACAGACAAAAAAAATAAACCAACTCCGTGTAATTGTAACTGTTCTAATGAAAAAGTTATAGATACATCAAGGAGAGAATTCATTCGAAAAGCTTCTGCTATAACTCTTGTTGGTGGAACTGCGTTTATCTTAGAAGCATGTGGTGGTGGATCTCCTACATCTTCAGATAATGGTGATAATGATAATACTGGTGGAGGTAATACTGGTGGAGGCGATACTGGTGGAGGTAATACTGGTGGAGAAACAGGCAATGGATATAGTTATGATGCCGCAACAAAAACTATTACAATTGATATAACAAAAATTCATCAGTCTTTACAAAATACTGGTGGTGGAATTGCTTTAAATCCGAACGAGACTTTTGATAATAGAGGAATAATTGTTCTTAGAACTAGTACTTCTGGTGTAAGAGCTTTATCAAGAGTATGTACACATGCAGGACAATCAGTGATTATTAATAGCAGTGCAAATAATTTACTATGTCCTAGTCATAATTCAATTTTTGATTTAAATGGTAATGTTTTATCTGGACCCGCAAGTGGTTCATTAACAAAATATAATGCTACATTGAGTGGATCAATTATAACTATAACTCAGAATTAAATTTATCTTCTAGATTTTTCAATTCTTTCTCAATATTTATCTGTAATTCTTTCGTTAATTTTGAAAGAGCTTTATTATAAGCTATTTCAGAAAGATTTTCGGTTTTAGGGGGATCAACTTTCGGTAAAATTTTGACCGTGATAGGTGCAGACTGCATCCATTTTTCACCTTTTGGCCATGCTTTGTCTGATCCAATGATTGCAGCTGGTAAGATAGGTACATCCAATCCCATAGAAAATTTTACTGCACCCTTTCTAAATCTTTGCATTTTTCCAGGTTCTCCTCTGGATCCTTCGGGAAAGATAATAATATTATTTCCCAGATTCATAAAAGCTTTTGAAAGCGTAATAGTATCTTTCAAATGTAAAGATTCAGGATTTTTTTTTCGACTAATAGGAATGAGGTTAATTAAATTTTTAAAGAATCTTCTTCTAAAATTATTATCAAACCAATAATCTTTTGCAGCTAAAAAACCAAATTTTTCATAACCCATTCTTGTAGCATATGCTAAAATTGCAATATCCATATGACTATTATGATTGCTCACAAAAATAAATGGTTTGTCTTTGGGGATATTCTCTCTGCCAATAACTTTAACAGGAGTATAGAATGTTAAAACTGTGTTAGCATATAAATCAAAAATAAATGAAAAAATTTGAAATAATATTGATTTAGGTTCAGCAATATGTTTATAACGAGAGTCTTCTAGTATACTATATTTCATAAAAAATTATGCTTCTATTCTTCTGGCTAAGAAAAAATAAAATGGAGGAGAAAATTTTCTTATATAAACTGCTAACCAAGCAATGTCATTCCATTTAGCAATAACAGCTTCTCTTTTTTTATTTTTGATAGCTTTTAAAATTCTCTTGGCTGCCACTGAAGAAGTTAAACCTTTTTGGTGCCCTCTATCATCCTTACCATATGGTGCACCACTTGATGTTAATGCATTCTTACCAACGTCCGTTGCTACTCTGCCTGGAGCAATTAATGTAACATGTACATTATGATGTATTATTTCAGATCTAATACTATCAAAAAAACCGTGTAAAGCAAATTTAGCTGAAGAATAAAATGATCTATTTCTTGATCCTACTAATCCAGCAACACTTGTATTTGTTACAATTTGACCAGATTTTTTAGATACCATATGAGGTAAAATTGATTTAGTAAATTGAACAACAGAAAAGAAGTCTAGCTCCATTATTTTATCCAAAACTGATAAATCACTTTCCTCAAAATATCCAAATTGACTAACACCAGCATTATTAAACAAAATATCAACTGGACCTTCTTTTGCAATCAACATTTTTGCAAAAGAATCGATTTCATCTAAATTTGTTAGGTCAAATGGATAAATGGAATAAGAATCTTGACTAAAGTCTTTAAATGACTCCTGCATTTTAGACTCACTTCTAGAAACTAAAATTACTTTAGCGCCTTGCAATAAAAACTCTTTTGCTGATGCTTCTCCAATCCCGGAAGAAGCGCCAGTTACTATGACTGTTTTTCCTTTAAAATAAGACATCCAAGCAATATAATATATTTTATCCTTTTACATTCATATTAAATAGTTTCTTAGTTAGCGAAACCATTACAAAAGATGCCAAAATTAATGATAATCCCAGGAATAATGGTTCATTAGAATACGATGATACTGCGCCAAAATCAGTAGCAGCAAATCTATCATAAAATCTCATAAACAATGTATAAAATGGAATCATTGCATAGTTATTCTTAATAATAAATTTAAAAATTGCAAAAATCAATGCCCCATAAAGCAGTGCAATCATTACAGAGCTTGCTATATCGTATTGAAACCCTACGTCGCCTGTAAATACCGCAACAACTAATATATAAGCAATCAGGTTGCCTTTTATATCATTGCTCCATCCTTTTGTGATATCATACAACATTGCTGCAAGAAAAATATTAAAAGCAATAGGTCCAAAAAAAGTATATGCATTTAATGTATCGTACAGAGGGTAATATGAAGTCAGATTAAAACTTGCAAAATTAGGATTTAAATTTAACTGAAAAGAACCAGCTAATACTAATGAAGCAATCATGGTTAATGCTACAACTACTCCTCCAAGAATTGCATCTTTCATTTTGATATTATTTATCGAAGGCTGTACAAGTTTATTGAGCGTTCCATATAACAATATATTAATCAGTCCAAGTGCAATAAGTGCCCCACCTATAGAAGATATGTAGTATGTAGTCATCAAATTTTCAATAGGTTGATTTGTTGGCATGGTATTAAGGAATGATGAATCATTAAAGACACTAAGAATTCCAAAGATAGCAAATGAACCAAAAATTAGACCTTTTCTTACATTAATCTTTCGATCCATTAACAATTTAAAGGACCTCATTAGCAATAATCCTATCACAAAAATTGCTCCAGGAACGGTAAATAAAGTTCCAACAATACCTGACAAGCCTTCACGATCTCGTTTCATTCTAGCCCACTCTTCCGGAACAAAAACAAACTTAGTGAATCCAGATATCTGATCGCCTGATATTGAGATAATATTTTGAAGCTTCGCACCTTCATACTCCAACTCGTTATTATCTGTAAAAGTGAATGTCCAATCTAACCTATTAGGCTTTTGTGATTCCTGAGCACTAGTAAGGGTCACAGCAGATGTATTCATTCCTAAATATTCAGATAACGCATTTTCAGCAAGAACTTGTGCTTCTTCTCTGTTAAGCTGCTTACCTTCTTCTCCTTCCGGAAATCTGTTATTAAACCTCAATATATTTCCATCAAAATCCATGGATATCATGATTTCTCTAGTACGAGATTCTACTGGACCATCAAATTTTGCAAACCTTACTTTCCATCTAGGTCCTAACACATAAGATCCTAGTAACGAAGTATAAGTTTCTTGTCCAAGCTCCTCCCAAATAAATGAGGAAGCAGGATATGAGCTATCATCAAATGCATATGCATTATATCCTTCAGGTAATGTGATATTATTATCAGATAAGAATTGATTTGCTATTGAAATTGCCTCTTCTTTGTCAATTGATGGTGAATTGACTGGAACTTCTACATTCGACAGCTTAAAGGTGCTGAAAATTCCAATAATAAATAGTAGAGCTATTCCAACAATTTTTGGGTTTAAAACATTAGAAGCAGTTTGAACTGCATTAACTGCTTCTTGTTCTTCCGAAGTTTTTTTCTTTGGCGGAGTAGGTACAAAACCTTCATTCAATGATGAAGAATCTACATCTGACCATTTCTGATGTTTCATTCTAAAAAATAAAATAACAAGTAAGGGAATTAATCCTCCAATTACAGTCATGAACTTGTCAAACATATATCCTGAGGAATACCAAATTGGTAAAGAAAATAATACAACATCGTATACGTAGTGAGTAATGGCCCCAAACACAACACCTAATCGGAGATAAATCATACCATACACCACAATTGATGGTAAAAATAATTCAACAACTCGGGCGTATGATGGTTGCGCAGGGTAATTAGCATGTCCTGCACCAAAAATTAATGCCTGGATTACCATGGCTACCATTAATCCCATAAAGCGCATATTATATCTTTGACCTATTAAAACCCCTGCAGCGATTGGAACCGCTCTAAATAACATTTCTTCCCAGAAACCAGCTTGTAAAGATATAGCTAAACCAGTATACCACGGGAAAATAGAAGCTAAATAATTTGGATCAAACGATGATGAGGCTGGAGACCAGAATCCAAAATTTCTTTCCATGAGTATATAAAATGCCCCAACAAGAGCTAGCTTAATTGGAACAATTAAGTAAGCAAAAATAGTATCATTTAATACACGTTTTGAGTTTGCAACATTGGATGTCCACGTCTTCCAAATTTGAATATGTTTAGGAAACGCTCTTCTTGTTAATGACTCTGCTGTAATAAACGATGCAGCCAAGATAAAAAACATGAGAATTCCATTGGCTACCATTCCCAATAATTGTTCAGTTAAAAACTGAGATTTTGAGGAAGCTGTATCATAACCCATCCAAATCGTAGGGTAAAAATTAAGATTTAAAAGAACATTTGAAAAAAGAGCAATAAAAGCAGCTGCTAAAACTGACTTTTTCCACCTCAACCAACCATTTCTATAAAATATTATCAGCGATGTGACTCCAATAGCTAGTAAGTAAATACCTAGAAAAGCAAAATTTGCAAATATTGCAATTGTATCATTATCAGATCTAATATTAGCAAATTCCCTTTTAAATGATTCAGGTACAAATGCAAAAGGACTTACAGAGTTTATTGTTGAGCCAGATACTGTTGCTCGTAATCTATATTTTGCTTCGCCAATATCTTGAAGATTATGTTCAAAAAGAAAGGAGTGATCTATTCTTCCATTTGGCATTTCCTTAAATGAGGATTCTATAAGGTTGTAATCACTAAAATTCCCAGACCACTGATTATTAATGTTTTGCTCAACTATTGCTAAGGCGTCTTCTTCATCAAGATTATCTGAATAATAATCCTCTGGAATTTTAATTCTATATCCATTAGGACTTCCATCAGGCTTAAATTGAAACATCGCTTCAACAATCTCACCTTCTTTATAGGTACGAACCATCCAATTATATGGTGAATAAACATCGTTATCGATTATCTCTTGGAATTTCTCTTTACCACCCTGTTTTAACTCAACAAAATTTCGTAATGAATCGTCAAAATTATATATAGATGCTTGCTCGAATGAATCATCCAGAATGTCAAATTGCTTTGAAGCATCTGATGCAGCTTTAATTGCCTGCTGGCGATCCATGGATACATTTACGCTTAATGTACCAAAAAAATCATTCCAAACGCTTCCAAGATAAAGCGTGGATAGAACTGCTAAAAAAACTGTTGTTATAAGACCTTTATTATTAATCATTATTTCCCCATAAAATTGTTAAGGTGTAAAGTACACTTTACTTATATAAATGTCAATGTACTACCTTTAAAAACTAATAGAGCAAAAAATTAAAAAAAATAGTAAAATTGATTACTAAAAAGGAAACTATATGAAAAAAAAATTAGAAGGTAAAGTAGCACTAATTACCGGTTCTGGAAGAGGAATTGGAAGAGAGTTAGCTTTAATGTTAGCAAAAGATGGTGCTCAAATTGTTGTAAATGATTTAGATGCAGATCCTGCCAATCAAACTGTATCTGATATCATGGATATGGGTGGAAAAGCAGTTGCTTGTAATGGAAGCGTTACTGATGATGACTTCGCAGAGCGATTTATTAATACTGCTTTAGAGTCATTTGGTGGAATAGACATCATTATTAATAATGCTGGATACACCTGGGATAACGTCATTCAAAAAATGGATGATAAACAATGGGATGCAATTTTAGAATGTCACCTTACTGCTCCATTTAAAATTCTTAGAGCTGCACAACCACACATTAAAAGACTGTTTTTAGAAGAAAAAGAAAATGGAGTTACTAATTTTAGAAAAGTGGTAAATATCTCTTCTACCTCTGGTATGTTTGGAAATGCTGGACAAATAAATTATGCTACAGCAAAAGCTGGAGTTGTAGGAATGGCTAAAACTATGGCAAAAGAATGGGGTCGATACAACGTTAATGTCAACGCTGTAGGATTTGGACTCATTAAAACTCGCTTAACTGATGCAGATGCTGAAAAAGAAGAATCGCTTATTGATATTGAAGGAAATAAAATCAAAGTTGGTGTGAATTCTGCTGTATTTAAATCAGCTAAGACTATGATTCCTTTAGGTAGACCTGGAACTCCTCAAGAAGCTGCTGGAGCAATCTATATGTTCTGTATTCCTGAATCCAACTATGTCACTGGACAGATATTAATGTGTCATGGTGGTGGATTTGGATATTAAACCTCAAGATATTGATAGAATTATCGAAATGGCATGGGAAGATCGCACTCCCTTTGAAGCCATTGAATATCAATTTGGATTAAAAGAAAATGGCGTTCGAAAAATTATGAGAACACATCTTAAAAGAAGCTCTTTCGAACTTTGGAGAAAAAGAGTTAAAGGAAGAAAAACAAAGCATAGCTCTACTTCTCATTCAACAAGATTTAAATCTTCAGATCAAAAATAAACTTATTTTTGTAATAAACTATCTATAACGCTTGGATCTGCTAGTGTTGAAGTGTCACCCAAGTCATCCGTTTCATTTTGGGCAATTTTCTTTAGAATTCTTCTCATAATTTTTCCAGAACGTGTTTTGGGAAGTCCTGAACAAAACTGAATAACACTCGGCTTTGCATGTGGGCCAATAATTTTGGTAACGGTATCTAAAATATTTTTTTTTATTTCTTCTGATGATTCTACTCCTGTCATTAATGTGACAAATGCATAAATACCCTCTCCTTTAATTTCATGGTTATATCCAATGACTGCAGCTTCTGCCACACCACTTGCAGCACCAATAGCTCCTTCTACTTCAGCTGTACCAATTCTATGTCCAGAAACATTTAATACGTCATCTACTCTTCCGGTAATCCAAAAATATCCATCATTATCTATATAAGCACCATCGCCTGTAAAATAATTTCCTGGTGCTTGCGAAAAATACGTATCGATGAATCGTTGATGATCACCATACACTGTTCTCATTTGTCCAGGCCACGATTGAGTCATTACTAAAAAGCCAGTAGTATTTCTTTCTGTTATTTCGTTTCCTTCTTCATCTAAAATTGCTGGAATAATACCTGGTAATGGTAATGTGGCTGATCCAGGTTTTGTTGGCACACATCCAGGAATAGGAGACATTAAAATTCCTCCTGTTTCGGTTTGCCACCATGTATCAACTATAGGACATTGTTCATTTCCAATAACATTAAAATACCAATGCCATTCTGGTGATTTTATTGGCTCACCAACTGTACCTAAAACTTTTAAGCTAGATAAATCATATTTTGTTACCCAATCATCCCCTTCTTTCATTAATGCACGCAATGCGGTTGGAGCTGTGTAAAACACATTTACTTTATGCTGTTCAACAATTTGCCAAAATCTTCCAAAGTCTGGGTAATTTGGAACTCCTTCAAATATCACCTGAGTTACTGCATTCGATAATGGTCCATATACGATATAAGAATGACCTGTAATCCATCCAATATCAGCAGTGCACCAGTATACATCATCTTGATGATAATCAAATACTAATTCATGGGTATGTGAAGCATATACAAGATATCCTCCTGTTGTATGCATTACCCCTTTTGGTTTTCCGGTTGATCCAGAAGTATATAAAATAAATAATGGGTCTTCTGCGTCCATCACTTCAGCGGGACATTCACTAGAACAGCCATCTACAAATTGATTCCAGGTTATATCTCTACCTTCTTTCATGAACATATCATTACCTGAACGTTCAACCATTACTATTGTTTTTAATGAGCGACAGTCATCTGCAATTTTATCTGCATTTTCTTTCATAGGGATATCAAACTTTAATCCACGCACTCCATTATCTTGCGTAATAAGTAACTTACATTCTGAATCATTAATTCTATTTTTTAAAGCGTCGCTTGAAAATGCTCCAAATACAACTGAATGCACTGCTCCAATTCTAGCACAAGCAAGCATTGCTACAATAGCTTCAGGAATCATTTGCATATAAATGCATACACGATCACCTTTTTTAATTCCAGCTCGTTTTAATCCATTAGCAAATAATGAAACTTTTTCAAGTAATTCATTATACGTGACATTTTTTGAAATAGTAGGATCGTTAGATTGCCAAATAAGAGCTATTTTTTCTCCTAAGCCATTTTCAATATGTCTGTCTATGCAATTATAAGATGCATTTAACTTTCCATTTGAAAACCACTCAATATGCGCTTTAGAATAATCTGTATTATTGACAGTGGTCCACTTATCGAACCAGTCAATGCGATTTGCAACTGACTCCCAATAAGAATTTGAATCTTGCTTTGCGTTTTCTCTTAAAGATTGATAGTGATCAAGACTATTATGTCCAACAGACGATTGGAAATATTTTGGAACAGAATATTTTTTCACTTAATCAAGATAGGAAGGTTAAATATAAAAGTAAATGGAGATATAATGAAAAGCACTAGCAAGCATAACAAAAATATGCCAAATAAAATGGTTGTATTTTACCTTGGAATCTGCAAGATAAAAAAAGACACCGATAAGATAAGTCAAACATGATGCATAAATCCATGATAATGCATTTGGAGGTATTTCACTTATAAACGCATCAAGGAAAAATAACCAAAGACCGCCCATAAACATATATAAAATTGTAGAGACAAGATTATATTTTCCAACAGTAAATATTTTCCAAATTATACCAGAAATAGCTATTAACCACACCAAAATAAAAAGTGTTAAACCTCCATTATCAATTAAAACAGTTAAAGTAAATGGAGTATAAGAACCTGCAATTAATAAGTAGATGGATATCATATCAAAAAGTCTAAATCCATATCGGCTTTTCGGAGTTTTTGAATTATGGTACAATGTTGAAGCAATATACATTATGGATAGGCTTAAACCATAGATAAGAAAACTTGAAAAACGTGTTATATCAAAATCTTGTAGACCTTTTTTTAATAAAAAGATTAATCCTACGATACTTAAAATGAATCCGATACCATGTGATAAAACATTTAATCTGTCTTCTTTTTTGGAATAAAAAAATTGATTTGGGAGCTTGGACATAAAATAAAATAACAAAAAAAACTAACACAATTCAAATAAAGAATCGCTAATATAAATTATCTTTAATAATTAATGGAGTATAAAATGAAAAAACTATTAACATTAGTCGCAATCCTATCTTCTTTTACTTTCGCACAATATAATTCGAATGGCACAGATAATTCTGTGCTAATGTGGAGTAAATACAAATGGACAAATATGTCTGAAGTTGAAGATGGATCTGCAGCAGACAGAAATCAAGCTGTGAATACATGGTATTCAAGAACCAATCAAGCAAACAAAATGCTTAAGAGTAGTATGTTCTTATATCATTATTGGACCGGTGCTCAAGAAGATGTTCATATTTTAAATGAATATGCTAGTGTAGAAGATGCAACTGAAGCTATCAGAACAGCTGCAAAAATAAGACAAATTGCTTTCCCAAATGAGGAAGAAAGAAGAGCTGCATGGAGTGCTCAAGCAAAATATTTTGAAAACTATCATGAGGATCTTCATATTTTTGAAAATCATACTGCTTTAGAAAAGAAACGTACTGGCGGAGTTGGAGAATCAACTGTTGTAACAGTCAGCGTTGCTTACTTTAAGCCTATGGGTATGGTAGAAAATGGCTCGATTGAAGAGCGCTACAAGCTTCTAAAGAAATTTCAAAAAGAAGTTATTAGCAAAAATCCAAGAATTGTAAGCCAAAAAGTGTTAACACACTTATGGTCTGGAAAAGTTGTTGATGGATATTCCCCCGTCATAACAATTTCAGAATATAATTCAATGGAAGATGCAGATTTTGCAGGCGAGGATAATCCTGCTTTATTCCAAAAAGCATTTTCTGATGAAGAGGGTGCGGCATATGCTAAATATTGGGCACCAGGAAGACACGAAGACATTGGATTATTTAATAATTGGATAGGTGCAAATAAATAGGTTGTACTAAGAATAAAATAAAAAAGGGCTAGTGATTTACTAGCCCTTTTTTTTATCTTTTCAAATGATTAAACCCGATAAATCAAAACAAGATTCCAAAAAAATTCAAATAAAAGACATGTTTAATGATATATCATCTAGATATGATCAAATCAACAAAATGATGACATTGAATATGGATAAGAATTGGAGAAAAATAGTATATAATCTTTCTATGCAAGATAATCCAAACAAAATAATAGATATAGCAACAGGAACTGGAGATATAGCACTGTGTTTCGCAGATGATGATGTTGAAGTTATTGGAGTAGATAACGCATCAATGATGTTAGACATAGCAAATACTAAAGTAGCAAAAGCGCCGAATGTCAAATTCCAATTAGAGGATGCAGAAAATATGAGTTTTGAAGATAATACCTTTGATACTGCAACAGTAGGTTTTGGAGTTAGAAATTTTGAAGATTTGAATCAGGGATTACATGAAATTAAACGTGTTTTAAAACCCGGAAAGAATTTAATTATACTTGAAACTGCTGTACCTTCCTTTTTTCTATTTCGATTTGGTTATTTTTTATATACAAAATTTGTTGTTCCTATTTTGGGAAGAACGATCGCAAAAAATCAAAAGGCTTACCAATATCTTTCAACTTCAGCAGAACATTTTCCACATGGAAAAGAATTTCAATTAATTTTAGAGAAAGCTGGTTTTGAAGATATTAAAATAAAATATTTATCATTAGGTATCGTAAATATCTACCAAGCTTCAAAGCCAATTTAATTACTTTAGTATACCTTTTTGGGTAATGACATAGTCCATCTTTACATCATGTTTTTCTTGAAATGACTCATTTTCATATTGGAAACTATATGCCATACCAATTAAAATAGTTGATGATTTTTCAGAAAATGTCCTATCATAAAAACCACCACCCATTCCTAAGCGAAATAATTTGTCATTAAAAGCAACACAAGGTATCAATGCAATATCTATGTTTTCAATATCTACAAACTCTTTATCTTTTGGTTCAACAATTCCAAAATTATTTTTCACAAGCTCAGATTTAATATCATACTTAGCAAATAACAATGTTTTTGAATTATTTTCAATTACGGGTAGTAATACTTCCTTATTTTTTGAATAAAGATAGTTGAATATTTCAAGCGGAGAGGCTTCATTATCAAATGGATAATATATTGCTATTGATTGATAAGATAATTCTTTCGAAAATTTCATCCATTGGGTTAAAAAATTATTAGATAATCTAGCTAGATGTGCATCAGAAAGAAGTGATCTTTCATATCGTTTTTTTTTTCTTATATTTTCTTTGATAGACATTTCAAAACAGTAAAATAATATAGAATTGGAGCTACAAACCAAATAAGTTGTGGAATAATTGTTAAGCCATTGTCATTTATTGTTATGAATACTGGGTTATACCAATTTTCAATAAACAGCCAAAGTTTTCCATTTCCATTTAGGTCAACTAAAAATTCAGAAAAACTTCCCCAAAGAATCATTATAAATAATGCAGTTGAATTATAGTTGTAAAGAAATTGTTTATTTTTTAAAAAAACTTTTGCTAAATAGACTCCAGCCAGAAATATCAATCCATCAATAAATGAATAAGTAATATTTCTAACTAATGGAAGATCTATTGGCCAATCGATTAAAATTAAATGAAATGATTTTCCTGCTAAGGCAAAAGGAATTTCCCAGGTTAGACCTACAAAGACACCCAGAAAATATAGGTTGAAAAGTTCTCTTGATATTTTTTGTGTTTTATATAATGTAATGAATAATAATGGTGCACTATTTCCAACAATGAAAGCTGCCCACATCAATTGGTTAGCAGAAAATAAATCCATTATTCTTTTACTATAGTTGATCCAGCTTTTCCATCAATTGCATCCTGCAAATTATCAATATTGGTAATAATTACTTTTTTACCATGATGTTTTAAGAAGTGAATAGCTGAACGAATTTTTGGCCACATACTTCCTTGTTGAAAATGACCTTCCTCTTGGTATTTTTTTGCTTCTACATCTGTCATTTGATCGATTGGAGATTGATTTTCAGTTCCATAATGTAAATATACTTGATCAATATCTGTAACAATGTAGTATTCATCAGCTCGAATGACTCTTCCAAGCTTTGCAGCTGTTAAATCTTTATCGATAACAGCATCGATACCATTAAAATTTCCATTTTCATCAACAAAAACCGGAATACCTCCACCTCCAGCAGCAAGCACAACAATTCCAGCATGCACTAGTGTTCTAATACTTATACCATGCATCACAAAATCCGGATCCGGAGATGGTACTACCCTTCTCCATTCTCCAGGATCTTGTTCTTTCACAATCCATCCCATATTTTTTGCTCTTTTTTCTGCTTCTTGTTTTGAAAAACGCTTTCCAACAAATTTTTCTGGATTTTTCAAGGAAGGGTGTTTTGGATCCACAACTACTTGCGTGACTAATGTTACAACTTCCTTATCAATTTTTTCTTGGTTTAATATATTCTGGAAGGTTTGTTGAATCATATAACCGATAGTCCCCTGAGTACCAGCTACACAAACTCCTAGTGGCAATGGAGAAACTTCATTTTGTGTTAAATCCATTCTTAGCAATTCATCGCCAACCTGCGGACCATTTCCATGAGTAATGCAGATGTTATAATCCTCTTTTAAAAACTTTACAATTTCAGTTAGAGATTTACGTGTATTACTGAACTGATCTTTGACAGTACCAGCTTGACTCTTATTTGAAAGAGCATTCCCCCCTAAAGCAACTATAGCAGTTTTTTCCATATAATCTTTGAAAAACTATTGAGAAATAATAGATACTCTTCCTTTATTGCTGTCAACTGTTCCATCGTTGGCTACATAATCGAAAAAAGTACCTGCAGGGCCATTATATGTTACTTGATTAATATCAAGATCTAACGAACCTGATGTTGGAAAACGAACAATAGTAAAATATAAATTGTCGTTATCAATATCATTACCGGTAAGAATTAATAAATTATCTCCTGATGTAATAAAAAAATCTACATTTTCAACAGTTGGTGCATCATTAACAGGAAGTACATTTATAGTAACTGTGCCAGAATCAGTAGACTCATCATTATTAGAAATTGAATATGTAAAAGAGTCAATTCCAAAAAAATTTAAATTTGGTATATATGTAAAATTTCCTGCACTAATATTTAATTGTCCATTTGTAGGCTCAGAATCAATATTATAAGTTAATCCTCGAGATGAATTATTTGTTTTGGGAAATGATGAGGCTAATTGACTATCTTCAGCTACCTCTAACTGATAGTCTTCAATTAATGGTAGTTGAGTATTTGATGGACCAGTAGTACTATCAGAGCAATGTATTAAGAGTAATGTAAAAATAGCTATGTATGATTTTTTCATTTTATATATAATTTTAATAATAAAAATGTATAATTATTTAAATTTTGTTTAAAAATCTTCATATATCAATTCTGTGAAAAGAAATTCCATATTAATTGCTCTATAGAATTTCCATTAAAAGATAAATTAAACCAGGTATGATATCCATTAATTATCTTGAAGAGTTCAACCGTGGTGCTATTGTTTCCATTCAAGTAAGAATAGTTTTCAATGTTTCCCACAATATTAGTTTGAGGCGATGAGTCAGTATTATTATAGTTTGACCAATATGATACTGTTTGATCAACTGACATCATATATCCAGCAATACCGCTATAAGGCCTTGAATCATCATTTGTACCATTGAAAATCATTAAAGAAGTAGCATGATTTGGGTTACATTCATTAGAATTATCCATTGGCATTAAACCTGACACTGGGGCAATAGCTGTTACAAGATCGCTTTGATAACATGCCATAGAATATGTGAAGTCTGCACCATTTGAAAATCCAGTCAAGTATACTTTATAAGAATCAATATTATAATCCACTGAAATTTGATTTAATAATGCAGCAAAAAATCCAATGTCATCTTGACTACATTTATTATCTCCTCCAGGTGGGTTAGTATTCCAAGTCGTTCCATCTTGACAAACAAGCCCTTGAGGATAAACTGCAATAAAGTTGAATTGATCAGCTAAGTCTCTAAAGTCTGCCGTATTGATAAAATATTGTGAATAACCACCAAATCCATGAAAAGCAAATAAAATGGGTACGGAGGAGTTACTATCATAATTTTCAGGAATATAAATTAAGTATTCTCTAGTTTCATTGTCATATTGCATATCCTTACTTAACAATCCAGTTTGAGTGGATGTTGATGATTCTGTAATAGTGACAGCATTATAATCTGTAAAAATGTTCTGTCCTCCAGGACCAGTAACAGTTAGCGATATATCAAAGCTGCCTGCAGTTTCATATGTATGGGTAAAAGAGAAATAATTGCTCTCAAAATCGCTATCATCATCAACATTCCATAACCAAGAGTTGATTTCTCCAGTAGATGTGCTTGTAAATGTCACATCATGAGGAGCTTCTCCTCCTGAAGATGAAATTGTAAAACTAGCAACAGGCTCAGCTACGATTCCACCCGATCCTCCCCCGGTATTTTCACTAGGTGTCTCTTCACCAACATCTTCAACGGACTGAGTAGAGCTACCTCCAGAACAAGATAGCATTAAAGAAATAAAAATAAGAATTATAAATCTGTAAAGAAGTTTCCCCATCAAAAAATTTAATTAAAAAGCTTTTATATATTCAATCTCTAATGAAAAATCTCCTTCCTGTTTATCAGAAATAAGAATTCCCATAGAATTTACTTTATACACTTTTAATTTTGGTGCTCTAATACTTCTACCAAAGTAATAGGGTTTGAAATTTTCAACAGGGATTTCAATATCCATCCATTGATTTTTTGTAGTTTTAAAATCAGCAGAATAGTTTGCATAACCACCCTTCATTGTCAGGCGGAATTTATAGATATTACCATCACCTTTAACTCGAAGTAGAAATGCAGAAGATTCTTTAAGCTCTGTTCCATCAAACCCTCTTCTAATAGATGCAAATCCACCATTATTTTCCAAAGAAACATTACCAGCAAAAATAATATTATTTACTTCATTAAGATAAATATTGGACTGTGAGATACCTCCCATAACACCATCATTTACTATTCCCCATTTATCAATTCCAATATCATTCGATGCATCAACCATTGCAACATTTTGAGAAAAAATCATTGTTTGGAATAATAAACATACGATCATATAAAATTTATTTTTTAAAACTAACATTCATTGCCCCTTTTTGATTTGTCAATTGGATTGTTTTATCATCACACAATTTTTTAAAAATCAGAATTAGAGAATTATCTATGCTATAAGATACCTTATTTATTCTTTTAATACCATTTGGATGAATAAAATTTTTTGGTTTTGGATCAATATTAAAATATGTCATAAAGAAAGGTAGGTTTATGTTCTTTGGAAATAATAGTTTCCATTTTAATAATCGATTTGATGGATCTAGCCTACTACTCTTCGTAATAAAATATTGTTCTTTATGTTCATTCAATATTTCTATTTCTTTGTTAAAATCATCTTCATAATTCTCTAAACATATATCAAAATATCCTTCATGAGCATTTTCCCAAGTCTTAAAACGCTTCACTAAATGTGTTTTATCAATCCACCTTAATATCATCATTAAAAAATTTGAAATAGGGGCTTTTTCAAGAATTTCTATATATGGTCCTTTTGAAAAATATATTAGTGCATTCTTAGAATTATGTTTCATTCCATATTGTACTTTAAATCCTTCATTTTGAAATTGCTGAACAGATTTAGAAAGATTATTTGACTTATAAAGTATATGACTGAGTTTCATTAGGATAAATTTTAATTCATAATAATTAAAAGAGATATGTAAAAATAATCCGGGCTTAAAATAGTAAAGAGATACAGTAATTGAAAACTGACTAAGGGTAAGAGTTTTTAAGGTACTACTTTAAGCCCATCGAAAAATATGAACTAAGAATTTGAAGTATATTTGTTATTTGTTTGTTTAAGATTTGATTGAATTTTTATAATAATTCTAATTTATCTTAATATGAATTGCTGAGATTAAAAGAGCCGATACGTCTATCATCATCAACAGCATATAAAAACCAATTTTTATCTATTTTACCAACGGCAATTCCATCAGTATTAGTTACACCATTCAAACTAATTGTATCTACAAGCGATAAATTCTTTCTATCAAAAATATAAAATCTATTATCGTCCTCACTTTGATCAGTGGCAATCCATATATCTAGTTCAGTTATTAATGCCAACCCTTCAGGTTCATATAAAAATTTGAATTTATCTAAGGGAGTTGATTCTAAACTACCGTCATTAAGGTTTAAAGAGACAATTTTATTCTGACCTATATCTTCTTCAGCAACTAATAATCTATTATATTCTTTATCACAAGCAATTGTTTCTACTTTCCTAAACCTTTCATTACCAAATAATCCCAAATATTCAATTTGTACATTCTCATTGTAATTTATCTTCCAGTGCTTAATACGATCTTTCTGCGGAAGGCCTGCATTTGGATTATCTGTAACAAATATTTTATGAGATTTGTCAATAGAATCTACAAAACCTGTAATGCCGTAAGGATATTGCAATTCGTTGAATCCAATGGAGCTTTCAAATGTTAATTCTGGCAAGGTAAATACGGAGATTTTGTGAGCGTCTCGCTCAACTACATATAATATATTTTCAAGGACTAAAATACCATTTGGTCTTTGAAACTCACCTAAACCACTACTATTTTTTTTAAGAAAGCCAACGAAATCTCCATTATTAGCATTATAAATATGCACTGCACCATCTTCTTTGCCTGTAACATAAATATGTGATATAGATTCATCTTTACTTTTCCAAAATGCAATACTATCAATGTTTGATTGAGGTGTTTGAAATGTATGAAATTCTTCAGGAAGGGTTTTAAAGTTTTTTAAAGATTCGCTTGTACAAGATTGGAGTATAAAAATAGCTCCAATTAGTATTGGAGCTATTTTTATCTTAAGATTATTCATCATTATTTAATCTATTTTATAATATTGATTCTTACAAGTCAGCTTTAATTCCTATTGTTATTTTTCTATCATAGTACTCTTCTTGCATAAGATACTGTGAACTACCTTGATAGTATCTTAATGGTTGATTTGTTAGGTTATTAAAGTCAGCATATATAGCAATATTATCTCTTAATCTGTAACTTGCATTTACGTCAACAAATGTTGCCTCATCGTACCATCTATCTTCGGCAGCTGTATCATTATACTCTTCCAAAAATTCGCCTTGATGATTCATAGAAAGTCTTACATTTAAAGGCCCTCTGTCCATCGATAGTGATAAATTATATGATAATTCTGATGTTCCTGGCATCGGATCATCTTTAATGTCAGGACGATCTGCCTGTAGCTCTGGATCTAAATTATCTATTTTAGAACTAATGCTTGTTACATTCATGTAAAGACCTAATCCAGGAAAGATTTGTCTTTGAAAAGCAAGCTCATAACCTACTAAAGAGGCGTCTCCTCCATTAACAGCTTTTTCTAATTCAAAACCATTATAAGCTGAAGGCAAATTATCTGCAGAAGTTACATCACCTTTAGTATAAGCAATAAAGTCTGTAATATTCTTAGTAAACATACCTACAGAAAATATTCCGACATCTTCAAAATACCTTTCATAACTTAGATCAATATTTGATGATAATGTTGGTTCTAGTTCTGGATTACCAACTTTAATCTCTTCATCTTCTCTAACGACTTCTTGATAAGGAGCAATATCAAAATAATTTGGTCGAGCAAGCGATTGCGTAAATGCAAATCTTACTTTTGATAATTCATCCATATCATACACCATATGTAATGATGGTAATACATTCGAATAATCATTATCACTTCCTTGAACTACTGTATTTACATCATCATCAGCATCATAACTTCTTGCCTCTAAATCTGTTAATGATGTTTGTTCCATTCTCAAACCGCCAGTAATATTCATTCTGTCAGATGCCTTATATGATGCCATCATGTAAAATGCTGTTACTGTTTCTGTGGCATCATAATTTCCTGCTAACTCTTCGTTATTTACTTCTCTTTCAAAAAGTGATGTATTATTTAAATCAAGATTACCAAGAAATTCTCTGGTAACAAATGTACCAGATTCATATCTAGATCTACCTTCATCATTTAACCATTCATCTTTGGTTTGACTTCTGGTATTCCTAAAAACATCAACCAAAAATGCATCTTCATCTACTGGCTCGTATTCATAGTACATATTATCTCTGTATTTTTCTCTTACAGTATTTTTAAAACCAGTTTCAAGTTTCAGAGTACTACTCAACTCATAATCTGCATCTAATTTAAATGTAGTTGCTTTTTCTTGAGTATCTTGATGTTCTTCAGATATTTCTCTTAAATCCCAGCTAGAATTAAGATCAACAGCATCACTAGGTCTAATGCCTACATGAGGCTTATTGGTATCACCATTATAGGTTGCGGTAACATCTCTGTATCTCATTGAAATATATCTTTCATTTGGTCGTACTTCAGATGCTTCAGACAGTTTTAATGAATAATCTAATTTTAATTTATTCATTAGTGTGGTACCGCCAAATTTATATGAAGCTAGTTTTTGATCTTCTAATCTTCCATATTCATTTCCAGGTAAACCTGCTTTGGTCTGACGTCTAATTTCCTGTTCTCCAAGACCATCGGAAATATCTCTGACTCTTAAACGATATCTATTTTCAAAATCGTCTCTATCATTATAATTTAAATCAGTATATAGTTCTGTAGATCCAAGATTGTAATCTAATCTCATTCCAATACTTTTTCTTTCACGATGTACTAGATATTTACGTATATCCATTTCACCTAGATTACCTTCATCATCCCATTCTGCTTCAACATTATCAGAACCTAACCAATTGTCGTAGTAAGAGAAGTTAAACATATACCCAAGCTTATTATCTAATACCCTGTTTGAATACACAGCTGATAACTGTGAAATTTCACCAGCTTCTTCGAGCTGATTTTGTCCAACACCAAATGTTAAAGAAGTTCTTGGTCCTGTGGCTTTTCTTGTAATTAAATTTATGGAACCACCTATTGCGTCAGCATCCATATCAGGTGTTAAAGCTTTTACAACTTCAATGGTTTGAATCATATCTGCTGGAATTAAATCTAATTGATTGCTTCTGATTTCAGCTTCCGCAGATGGCATACGTTCACCATTAATAGTTGCTGAATTAAACTGAGAAGGAGTTCCTCTAACATGCCCAAAACGCGCTTCACCTTGGTCGTTGTAGACAACAATTCCAGGCACTCTTTTTAAAGCATCCCCAATATTTGAATCTGGAAATTTACCAATTTGATCAGCAGAGACAATATTACTAACGTTTACTTTATTTTTTTGACTATTCAAGGCTCTTGCTTGACTTGATAACGAGTTTCCTAAGACGTTTACATCGCTACCTTCTATCACTCCTGCAGAAAGAGAAGCAAGAAAATTTACTGTACTATTTTCTTGAACGTTTACAGATTGCTCAAAAGAATCAAAGCCAATGTAAGAAACGATTACTGTGTAATCTCCAACAGGTACATCCAAAATATATACCTTACCTTCATTATCAGTAATGCCACCTTTATCGGTGCCTTCTAAGAAAACATTAGCACCTCCAAGCGGGAATGATCCATTGGAATCAACAACCACACCGGAAATACTACCTGCTTGCGCAAATACGACTGAAATCATTATTGCTGCACTTGCAAAAAATTTTTTAAAATTCATTTTTTAACTCCTTGTTTTTAATTACCAGAGTAAAAATATATTTTAAATATTAGAATTATGTTTGAATCTAGTTGAGAATAGATTAAAAATTAATTATACGGATAAAAATATAAGTGAGCTGGTTGGTTTGCATCGTCTGCTTCTTCACTTAAAGTAAAATAACCTGAAGTCATTCTATCCCAGCAAATTGCTTCACCTTGAGGTTCAGTGACATATGGTAGCTTTACTCCAGAAGCATTTAGTGCATCAAAGATGCTTTGATTACTTTCTCTAGAAAAATAAAATACATCTGTGTAGGATTTAATTAAAATTTCGTTACCATCTTTAGATATATCACCAGCAACTATCCATTGGGATGTATTAAAATTAATATTTGGATAAAAATCTTTAGTCATGATTAATTGTGCTGTTAAAATATTTTCTGTATCATGTGGAAATGGAAGTGAATAAACATGAACCGCAGATTCTTCACGCTTTGATATTATGATTATATCTTTCGTAATAGGATCAACAATTAATGATTCAGCGTCTCTATTTCCGTCTTCATATTGATAAGAGATTGATTCAATATTATCAATATTAATTTCTGAAGATTGGTTATCAGTATAAACTTGAGGCTCTGCAAATCTGTATATATGCTTTATATCATTCTCAGATCTATTATCGCCAATATCCCCTACAAATATATAGTCTACACCTTCCATTGGTCCTGGACCAATGGCAATGTCTTCCCAATCACGATTTTCAACATTATTAAGAAAAAATTCTCCAACATGATTTCCATTAATATCCATTGCAAAAATTCTATTTAAATCACCTGAATCATTATGAGTCCAAAGAATGTTTTCATTGAATTTACTTGAAGCGAGACCTGAAGCTTCCAAAATTTTATCACTTTCAATTTCTCCTAAATCAATTCTTTGCGTAGTTTGAATCTCCTGAGATTCATTATGGCTAGAACAGGATGAAATTACGATTAGACAAAATATGTAAAAGTTTTTCACATTAAAAATTATTTCAAAAATGTTATAATAGTGTTAGGAAAAGTAATTGTTTAATAATGTGAATGAAGTGGGCGATGCAGGATTCGAACCTCCGACATCCTGCGTGTAGTGACAGGAAGTCTGTACCGTAAAATCACCCTAATACTACTTAGTTGTCGCATAGTTGGCATAAATTCGTGAAATACATTGAGATTAGAAATATTTTTATAATTTTAAATTACGGGACTGTTTAATTTGATAAAGTTTTATTTATTGCTTGGCAATCAACCATAGGTACACTTGGAGAATGAATACCAATTAATATAGAACCAGTTTGATTTTGATTTTTATTTAAATTGAAGCCTACAGCAACTTCCTCCATAAAAAATCCTTCAGCATTTGTACATCTAACTTTAAAACTCCAGCTTGAAATATTAGTATCTCCAGTATTTGCTATGGTATAGTCAACATCTGTAGCACCATAAAATGGCAAATTATTTATTATTGAAAATCTTTGATCCCAATCAAGTAAAATCATCGCCTCAGGATTTTTTGGTGGTTTATCTTCACAACTTCCAATTAATAAAAAAGATAAAAAAAATGTATAAAAATTTTTCATACTATATAAATGTAATTATTTTAATTTTAATATAAAAGGACTGCCGAAACAGTCCTTTTCTTTCTCGAGTTATAGCTTAAACCGTGGGCGATGCAGGATTCGAACCTGCGACATCCTGCGTGTAAAGCAGGCGCTCTGACCAGCTGAGCTAATCGCCCGAGTCGAAAAGTTAAACTACAATACAAGAAATTCCAAAAAAATTTGTTTATATTATTAAAGTTTAAAAAAATAAAAAAAAGGGGATTAAAATGGAAACAAGTTTAGCATTTACAATCATTGCTGTTGCTTTAACACTTTTAGGATTATTTAAGTTTATAGCTCCTAAGAAATTTAATGAAAATTCAATGGGTGAACTGCATAAAGAAGCAGTTAATCCTGCTGCAGCAATTCGATCAGCTCTTGGAGGAATGGTCTTAGCAGTCGCTTTAATTGCATTCATGTCTCGTAATTTAGAACCAGCAGCTGCAAGTGTTGTTCTTTGTTCAATTGGAATTGGGCTTGTAACGACTATTTGCATTGTAGTTCTTAATACGGTAAGAGGATTTACTGATGAAGTACCTGTACCTCCAATGATTCTTTTAGGAGCATTAAGCATAATTGCATTTACTTCAATGTCAGATGATTCATCAACTGTATCTTTGGATTTACAACCAGAATTGGTTTCACCAGATGTTTATAGAGTTTTATTCGAAGATGAGAACATGAAAGTAATTGAGGTGGAACATGAACCGGGAGAATCAGATGATTTTCATGGTCATCATCCAATGACATGGTATGCTGTTCAAGGTGGAACACTAGAAATGACTACAGAAGATGGCTCAATAAGTGTTGTTGAAATTAAAACTGGTCAAGTTGGAAGACCACTTCAGGGTCAAATTCATAAAGCAAAGAATATTGGAGATTCAAAATTCAAAGCTATTCTTTTTGAAGAAAAATAGTTTTTTAACTGAATGCTTATAAAAAAAGGCTACCTATTGTAGCCTTTTTTTATTTCGATAAATATTTACTTTTTCAGATTAGGAATAGCAACATCAATAACATCCATTACTTCCTTAACAAAGTGGAAGGATAAATCTTTTTTGATATGTTCTGGAATTTCTTCAAGATCTCTTTTATTGGCATGAGGTAAGATAATAGTTTTAATCCCTGCTCTATGAGAAGCTGTTACTTTCTCTTTCACTCCACCAATAGCTAATACATTTCCTCTCAAAGTAATCTCACCAGTCATTGCTACTTTACTTTTGACTGGCTTATTAGTTAATAGTGAAACAAGAGATGTGAACATTCCAACTCCTGCTGATGGTCCATCTTTTGGAATTGCTCCAGCAGGACAATGAACATGAATATCCATTTTATCAGCAAAATCATCTTCAAGATTTAAAATATCAGTATGCGATTTTACATAGGTAAATGCAGCTGATGCAGATTCTTTCATCACATCTCCAAGCTGACCGGTTAAGGTTAAAACACCTTTACCTTTCATTTTACTGGATTCGATGAATAATATATCTCCGCCAGCAGCAGTCCATGCCATACCAGTTACAACACCAGGTTTTGTGGCTCTTTCTGCTAAATCTGATTGAAATTTTGGAATTCCAAGATATTCATTTACAGATTTTTTGGAAATACTAGCTGTCTTAAGTTTTTTATTCACTACATCTACTGCTACTTTACGAAGTACATTAGAAATCTCTCTTTCTAAGCTTCTTACACCAGATTCTCTAGTGTATGACGAAATAATTTCTTTAATTCCTGTATCATTGAACTTGACTTGTTTCGAAGTAAGTCCATTTTCTTTAACCTGTTTAGGTATTAAATGTTTTTTAGCAATTTGTACTTTTTCATCATCGATATATCCTCTGAAATCAATCATTTCCATACGATCATAAAGTGCAGGAGGAATGTTGTCAGGATAATTTGCTGTTGCAATAAACATGACTTTGCTTAAATCAAAGTCCACTTCAAGGTAATGATCACTAAAAGCGTGGTTTTGTTCTGGGTCTAATACTTCAAGCATTGCTGATGAAGGATCTCCTCTAAAATCTGAACCAAGCTTATCAATTTCGTCAAGCATAAATACAGGGTTATTGGTTTTTGCTTTCTTTAAAGATTGAATAATTCTTCCAGGTAAAGCACCAATGTATGTTCTTCTGTGACCTCTAATTTCCGCTTCATCTCTAACACCGCCCAAGGATATTCTTACAAACTCTCTACCCATTGACTTTGCAATAGACTTTCCTAGAGATGTTTTTCCAACTCCAGGAGGGCCAGTAAAACAAAGAATTGGTCCTCTAACAGTCTCTTCTTTGGTTACTTTTTTCTTTAAAGATCTAACAGCTAAATACTCTAGCACCCTTTCTTTTACTTTAGGTAATCCATAATGATCTTGATCTAATCTTTTATGAGCTTCTTTTACGTTTAAATTATCTTTACTAGACTTACTCCAAGGCAATTCACTTAACCATTCTAAGTATGTTCTTGATACAGAGTATTCTGGTGATTGAGGTGAAATTCTTCCTAGGCGATCAAGTTCTTTGTTGGCAACCTTATTTGCTTCATCGCTCATTTTTACGTCTTCTATCTTCTTTTTCAATTCATCTAGTTCAACAGTTTGACTATCTTCTCCTAGCTCTTTTTGAATAGTTTTCATTTGTTCACGCAAATAGTATTCACGTTGGGTTTTTGAAATTTCATCTTGAACCTCAGATTGAATTTCTTCTCCAAGTTTTATTCTTTGAATTTCTTTTTGCAATAGATTGATTGCATTTTCAACTCTTTTTCGTACATCAAGTTCTTCTAAAACTTGCTGTTTTTCAGAATTAGATACAGACAACAATGAAGTAGCTCTATCTGCTAATCTTGAGGGACGATCAATATTAGAAAGCATCCCTGCATGCTCTTCATTTAAATTTGGAGATATTTTTATTAATTCTGTGAATGAATTCTTTAAATTTTTGGCAAGTGCTTCGATTTGGACATCGGGAGTTGTAATTGATTCTTTAATTCTTTCAATATCAGCCATGAAATATGATTCACCTTGATTGAATTTTAATATTTTAACTCTATCTACTCCTTGAACAATTGCAGATTTACTGTTATCTGGCATGTCAAAGGTTTTAAGCACTAAAGCCAAAGTACCGTAAGAGTATAAGTCATCTTCCTTAGGATCATCAATTGACCCATCCTGCTGTGCAACAACAACAAGATATTTATTATCGTCTGGAAGGTCTTCAATAAGCTTTAATGATTTTTCTCTACCAACATAAATTGGTATAACTTGTTGAGGGAATAACACCGTATTTTTTAACGGCATTAGTGGATATTGTTTGTTTGTTTCCATATTCATAATATTATAGTTGCAAAAACTATGCCTTTCATATTTTATCTATTTTATTGTAAAAATAATGCTAATACTATGCCATAATGGCATTAAAGTATGCTATTTTAATGAGATTGAATAAATAAATTCATTAAAATTAGACTTATTTGCTTTAATTAAATCATTCTTTCCAACTGCTTTAACAAAGTAAATACTATTTCCAAATTCAATTACTCCACCTAAAAGTCCATACCCCGTTCTTAATTCTTTTGGAACATTTCTGTTAACCATATTTGGAACTTCGTAAGTCCCATAAAGCTCAACTGTACTAATATATTTTGAACTCAAAGTATCCTTTATTGTTTCAATATTTGAATTCTCAATTTGAAATTGATTAATCCATCTATCAATATTTTGATCAGCAGTACCTTGAATATTTGCGAATAAAACTACGCTAAAATCTCCACCATCAATTAAAGAAAGTTCTAAGAGTCTAAATTGTTTGTCAGAAACATTTGCTGACCATGAATCTGGAAGTTTATAAGTAATATTCTGCACTTGATTTTTCCCATAAATTTCATTGGTACCATTAATAGAAATAAATGAAATAAATCCACAGAAAAATAATACGGCAACTAAAGATAAAACTCTATTAACCATTATTAAACACCATCCTTGCTTGTTCATCTGCATGATATGAACTACGAACTAAAGGACCTGATTCCACCACCTTGAATCCAATGGAATAACCAAATTCTTTATATGCTTCAAACTGTTCTTTAGATACATATTCTTGTACTTTTAAGTGATTTTTAGTTGGTTGAAGATATTGACCAATTGTAAAAATCTGTACTCCTAAATCTACCACTTGACTCATAGTCCTCTTCACTTCTTCAGCTTCTTCACCAAGACCAACCATAATTCCTGTTTTTGTTCTTAATCCATATTGAATGGATTTTTCAAGAACTCCTAAAGATCTTTTCCAATTTGCTTGAGCTCTTACTGCTTTACTTATGCGTTCAACACATTCCACATTATGGCTAAAAATATCTGGCTTTGAATCAAAGACAATTTTTAAAGCTGGTTTATACCCTTTAAAGTCTGGGGTAAGTACTTCTACAGTACATTCGGGATTCACTTTCTTGGTTTGTTTAATTGTATCAGCCCAAATTGATGCTCCAAAGTCTCCTTTTAGATCATCTCTATCAACTGAAGTAATTACTACATGTCTTAAGCCCATTTTTTTTACTGCCTGTGCAACTCTTAGTGGTTCTAAAGGATCGTTCCACGTAGGTTTGCCTGTTTTGACTGAACAAAATCCGCAAGCTCTCGTACAGGTATCACCCAAAATCATTAAGGTAGCAGTTTTCCTATTCCAACATTCATAAATATTAGGACATCTGGCTTCTGCACAAACTGTATTTAGATAGCTCTCTTGA